>NZ_JBSGXU010000002.1:0-129258 GCF_053610205.1 Streptomyces sp. NPDC054932
TACGCGCATAACACGTACGACTGGCTTGAGGGAATGGTTCACAAACGCGGTGGGTCCCCGGGCACATTGCCCGGGGACCCTCCGCGGAAGAACTGCCGAAGTCCAGGTGTCGTTATGACCCTTGGGTTCGGTTAGCGCTCGACCTCGCCCTTGATGAACTTCTCGACGTTGGCCAGGGCCTCGTCGTCGAAGTACTGCACCGGCGGGGACTTCATGAAGTAGCTGGAGGCCGACAGGATCGGGCCACCGATACCGCGGTCCTTCGCGATCTTCGCGGCGCGCAGGGCGTCGATGATGACACCGGCCGAGTTCGGGGAGTCCCACACCTCGAGCTTGTACTCGAGGTTCAGCGGGACGTCGCCGAAGGCGCGACCCTCGAGGCGGACGTAGGCCCACTTGCGGTCGTCGAGCCACGCGACGTAGTCGGACGGGCCGATGTGGACGTTCTTCTCGCCGAGCTCACGGTCGGGGATCTGCGAGGTGACGGCCTGCGTCTTGGAGATCTTCTTCGACTCGAGGCGGTCGCGCTCGAGCATGTTCTTGAAGTCCATGTTGCCGCCGACGTTGAGCTGCATGGTGCGCTCAAGACGGACACCGCGGTCCTCGAACAGCTTCGCCATCACGCGGTGCGTGATGGTGGCGCCGACCTGCGACTTGATGTCGTCGCCGACGATCGGGACACCGGCCTCGGTGAACTTGTCGGCCCACTCCTTGGTGCCGGCGATGAAGACCGGGAGGGCGTTGACGAAGGCGACCTTGGCGTCGATGGCGCACTGGGCGTAGAACTTCGCCGCGTCCTCGGAGCCGACGGGCAGGTAGCAGATCAGGACGTCGACCTCGCGGTCCTTGAGGACCTGGACCACGTCGACCGGAGCCTCGGCGGACTCCTCGATCGTCAGGCGGTAGTACTTGCCCAGGCCGTCGTAGGTGTGGCCGCGCTGAACGGTCACACCTGCGTTCGGGACGTCACAGATCTTGATGGTGTTGTTCTCGCTGGCGCCGATGGCGTCCGAAAGGTCGAGGCCGACCTTCTTCGCGTCGACGTCGAACGCGGCGACGAACTCGATGTCACGCACGTGGTAGTCGCCGAACTGGACGTGCATCAGACCGGGGACCTTGGCCGCCGGGTCGGCGTCCTTGTAGTACTCGACGCCCTGCACCAGCGAGGCGGCGCAGTTGCCCACGCCGACGATGGCTACGCGAACCGAACCCATTCCGGTTGCTCCCTGTTTGTTCTCGGACGAGGTCTGCAAGGTGCAGGCCTCATTTTTCAGTTTCGTCGGACGGACCGGTTCGTCTCCGATCCCGTCCCGCCCGCTCGCTCTCGATGAGCTCGTTCAGCCAGCGCACTTCGCGCTCCACGGACTCCATGCCGTGCCGCTGCAGCTCGAGCGTGTAGTCGTCGAGACGCTCCCGCGTCCGGGCGATCGAGGCGCGCATCTTCTCCAGACGCTCCTCCAGCCGGCTGCGGCGGCCCTCCAGCACTCGCATGCGCACGTCTCGTTCGGTCTGGCCGAAGAAGGCGAAGCGGGCGGCGAAGGACTCGTCCTCCCAGGTGTCGGGGCCGGTGTGGGAGAGCAATTCCTCGAAATGCTCCTTACCAGCGGCCGTCAACCGGTAGACGATCTTGGCTCGGCGCCCTGCGAGTGAAGCGGCGAGGGCGTCCTCCGGAGCGTTGCCCGGTTCCTCGATCAACCAGCCGTTGGCGACCAGCGTCTTGAGGCAGGGGTAGAGCGTCCCGTAGCTGAAGGCTCTGAACACCCCGAGCGACGTGTTGAGCCGCTTGCGCAGCTCATAGCCGTGCATGGGGGATTCGCGGAGCAGGCCGAGGACGGCGAACTCGAGGATGCCTGAGCGTCTGCTCATCCGCCTGCCTCTCCTCCGCCCCTGAGTCTTTATGTCGAGCTGATGTATCGACTCGATACATCCAGACGATAGAACGGGCCGCTCTGATCGACAAGGGGAGACGTGGTGACCGGCGTCACATCACCAATTCGCACCAGGCAGGTTGCCTGATTTGGGGTGAACTTCGGCAGTGGGGGCGTTTTGAGCCTGCGTAGTCTGTGCGCCATGACACCGGGGGGAACCGGAAACTTTCTGCCGCTTCCAGGCCACTCGCCTGCCCGAGGAGTAGTCGTTCGATGAGCGAGCACCGTCGCAAGCCGCCGCAGCCCGAGGGTGGTGGGCGCGCCTCAGCCCGCCGTGCCGCCCAGCAGCGCCCCGCAAGGGGCTCGGCCGGACGTGACGTCCCCACGGCGTCACACAGCGGCCCCTACGCACCGCAGCCCGCCGGGGGCAGCCGCACCGAGGCCCGCCGGGCCACCCAGAGAGGGGCCGCGGGCCGCGGCCGAGGAACCGGAACCGCCTCCCGCGGCACCGGGCGCCCGGACAAGCGGCTCATCAACTACCCGAGGTCGGACAGATCCGGCTGGAAGCGCTTCCTGCCGTCCTGGAAGTTCGTCGCCGGAACGGCGCTGGGCTTCTTCGCGGTCATGACGGCCGGTGCCGGCATCGGTATCGCCATGGTGAGCACGCCCGACCCGAACAAGGCCGCCCAGGCCCAGAACAACGTCTTCTACTGGGCCGACGGCAGCCAGATGGTCGCGACGGGCGGTTCGATGAACCGGCAGATCGTGCCCATCTCCAGCATCCCCCGGTCGATGAGGGACGCCGTGATCGCGGCGGAGAACGAGTCCTTCGAGACCGACAAGGGCGTGGACCCGATGGGCATCGCCCGAGCCGTGTGGAACATGGCCTCGGGCGGCTCCACCCAGGGTGGCTCGACCATCACCCAGCAGTACGTGAAGAACACCTACCTGGACTCCGACCAGACGCTCAAGCGCAAGGCCACCGAGCTCTTCATCGCGATAAGGCTGGGTGTGTCCGAGCGGAAGGACACGGTCCTCGCGGGCTACCTCAACACCGCCTACTACGGCCGGGACGCCTACGGGATCCAGGCCGCGTCCCGCGCCTACTTCGCCAAGGACAGCCAGGACCTCAACCCCTCCGAATGCGCGTTCCTGGCCGCAGTGCTGAAGGGCCCCAACCTCTACAACCCGGACGGCGGCATCGGCGCCGCGGCCACCCCCGCCCTCAACGAGAAGCGGGCCCGCGAGCGCTGGGCCTGGGTGCTGGACCGGCAGGTCGAGGTCGGCCGGATGGACAAGGCCGAGCGGGCGAAGTACACCGACGCGGACTTCCCTCCCCGGGCCGAGTCGGAGCAGGCCCGCGGCATGACCGGCCAGATCGGCTACCTGGTCGACACGGCCAAGGCCTACGTGATGAAGACCAAGGGCATCAGGCCCGAGCAGATGGCCATGGGCGGCTTCCGGATCAAGACCACGTTCCAGAAGCCGAGGGTGGACGCGCTGGTCAAGGCCGTCGAGGACACCCGTAACGGGCTGATCGACGAGAAGGCGCGCCCCGACACCGACACCTTCGTGCAGTTCGGCGCGGCCTCCGTGGACGTGAAGACCGGGGCCCTCGTCGCCCTGTACGGCGGCCCGGGCTGGGACCACAAGTACTTCAGCAACAACGCCAACACCAGCGGCGTCCCGGTCGGCTCGACCTGGAAGCCGTACGTGCTGGCGGCGGCGATGGAGTACGGCACCCAGAACTCCAAGGGCAAGGGCATCTCGGCCGACAGCAAGTACCAGGCCAATGACCTGACCGTGATCAACAACCGTGAGGGCAAGCCGCTGCGCGACGCCTCCGGCGCCCCGTTCAGGCAGAAGAACGAGAGCCCCACCGCCTTCGGGTACGTGACCCTCAACGAGGCGATGGAGAAGTCCATCAACGTCCCGTTCGCCCAGCTCGTCTTCGACGTCGGCCACGACAAGGTCAGGTCCGTGGCGAAGGCCACGGGCATCCTCGAGGAGTCGATGAACCCGAACCCCGACGCCTCCTTCGCCCTCGGCACCTCGACCCCCAGCGCCATCCGCATGGCCGACTCGTACGCGACCTTCGCCGCTTCCGGCACGCACCGCGAGCCGTTCTCCGTGACCCAGGTCGAGAAGAACGGCGAGAAGCTGTCCGGCTTCGAGCCCCCCAAGGACCAGCGGGCCATGGACAGCGACGTGGCCGACAACATCACCAAGGTGCTGGAGAACGTCGTCCAGAACGGCACCGGCAAGAAGGTCAAGAAGCTGGGCCGGCCCGCTGCGGGCAAGACCGGTACGACGGACGAGAACAAGTCGGCGTGGTTCGTCGGCTACACCCCGGAGCTGTCCACCTCGGTGGTCCTCTTCCGCACCGACCCCAACTCGCAGGACAAGAAGCTGATCTCCATGAAGGGTGTGGGCGACATCCCCTCCCTCCACGGTGGTGACATCCCGGCCGAGATCTGGACCGAGTACATGGGCGAAGCGCTCAAGGGCGTCCCGGTCAAGGACTTCCCGGAGGCCGAGGACATCGGCGTCACCGCCGACTCCGCCGGTGCCCCCTCCCCCACGCCCTCGCCGGTCGTCCCGCCGTCCCCCTCCCCGTCGACGATCCCGCCGACGTCCCCGTCGCCGTCGCCCTCCCCGTCCAAGGGCGGCCGGCCGTCCTGCCCGCCGTGGAAGCTGTACTGCGACCCGGACACCACCCGCGGGACCACCAACGGGGGTGCGGACAGCGGCACCACTTCCGGGGTCATCGCCGGCACCACCGGCGGATCCAGCGGATCACCGTCCCCGACGCAGTCCGGCAAACCGGGCCGTCCTGGCGGCACCACCACCGGGATCAACGACTTCGACGACGAGTGACCCGGACCACCGTCCCGTGAACCGAGGAAGGCCGTCGCACGCACCGTGCGACGGCCTTCCCCCATGTCCGGCCCCGTACGGCAGGATGAGCGCATGACCAAGGTGCACGAGGACCACCCCGTACTGCCCACGCAGCAGGACGAGGTCGCCGCAGCCGGAGCCGAGTTCATGGGCGGCCCGCTCGGCCGCCATGCCCGGCTCGGCGGGCACTGGCTGGGGCCGGTCCGCGTCGTGGCCCTCATCGCCATCGGCATGTTCGCGCTCGGCATGGTGCAGAAGCTGCCCTGCTACGACTGGGCGTGGTTCCGGGGAGCGGGCTCCCAGTACACCCACGCCTGCTACTCCGACATCCCGCACCTGTACGCGGTACGCGGGTTCGCAGACAACCTGACGCCCTACTTCGACCGGATCCCCGGCGACATGGAGTACCTGGAGTACCCGGTGCTCACCGGGCTCTTCATGGAGATCGCCTCCTGGCTGACCCCCGGTAGCGGCTCCATGCAGCACCGCGAACAGATGTACTGGATGGTCAACGCCGGCATGCTGATGGGCTGCGCGGCCGTCATCGCCGTGTGCGTCGCCCGGACCCACCGCCGTCGCCCCTGGGACGCACTGCTCTTCGCCCTGGCGCCCGCCTTCGCCCTGACGGCGACGATCAACTGGGACCTGCTGGCCATCGCCCTGACCGCCGCCGGGATGCTCATGTGGTCCCGCGGCCGGACGGTCCTCTTCGGCGTCCTCATCGGCCTGGCCACCGCGGCCAAGCTCTACCCCGTACTGCTGCTCGGGGCGCTGTTCGTGCTCTGCTGGCGGGCCGGGAAGTGGCGCGCCTTCGGAGCCGCCGTCCTCGGCGCGGCCGGGGCCTGGCTCACGGTGAACCTGCCCATCATGCTCTTCGCCTGGGACGGCTGGACGAAGTTCTACACCTTCAGCCAGGAGCGGCCCATCGACTTCGGTTCGGTGTGGCTGCTGATCTCCCAGCGCTCGGGCAACCCCCTGACCGGCGCCAACACGTACGCGACCGGACTGACGCTCCTGCTCTGCGGGGCCGTCGGAGTGCTCACCCTGACCGCCCCGCGGCGGCCCCGGTTCGCACAGCTGGCCTTCCTGGTCGTCGCCGCCTTCATCCTGTGCAACAAGGTCTACTCGCCGCAGTACGTGCTGTGGCTCATCCCGCTCGCCGCGCTGGCCCGGCCGCGCTGGCGCGACTTCCTGATCTGGCAGGCCGGCGAGGTCGCCTACTTCCTCGGGATCTGGTTCTACCTCGCCTACACGTCCAGCGAGGACAAGCACCAGGGCCTGCCCGTGGAGGGCTACCAGCTGGCGATCGCCGCGCACCTGCTGACCACCCTGTACCTGTGCGCGGTCATCGTCCGGGACATCCTGATGCCCGAGCGGGACGTCGTCCGGAGGGACGGCTCGGACGACCCCTCCGGCGGCGTCCTGGACGGCGCCGAGGACGTGTTCGTGCTGTCGGACGCGGCGAGGGCGCCGCAGTACGCGACGCCCTCGGAGGAACAGCGGGTCGACTGGGGCGCGGGCCCCAAGGACTGACCGGGCGGACTCAGGCGTCGAGCACCCGGTCGAACTGCGTGGTCGTGTGGCGCAGGTGCGCCACCAGCTCGTCGCCGACCTTCGGCTCGGTCGCGTCCGCAGGCACGAACAGGATCGACACCTGCATGTGCGGCGGCTCGGCGAACCAGCGCTGCTTGCCCGCCCACACGAAGGGCGAAAGGTTCCGGTTGACCGTGGCCAGGCCGGCCCGGGCGACTCCCTTGGCACGCGGCATCACCCCGTGCAGTGCCTTGGGGGCCTCCAGGCCCACCCCGTGCGAGGTACCGCCGGCGACCACGACCAGCCAGCCGTCGGAGGCGGCCTTCTGCTGCCGGTAGCCGAACCGGTCGCCCTTGGCCACGCGCGTGACGTCGAGGACCGCGCCGCGGTACTCGGTGGCCTCGTGGTCGCCCAGCCACAGCCGGGTGCCGATGCGCGCGCGGAAACGGGTCTGCGGGAACTGCTGCTGCAGCCGCGCGAGCTCCGCGGCCCGCAGGTGGCTCACGAACATGGTGTGCAGCGGCAGCCGGGCCGCGCGCAGCCGGTCCATCCAGCCGATGACCTCCTCGACGGCGTCCGAGCCGTCCGGGCGGTCCAGGGGCAGGTGCAGGGCGAAGCCCTCCAGGCGGACGTCCTCGATCGCGGCGTGCAGCTGGCCGAGGTCCTGCTCGGAGATTCCGTGGCGGCGCATGGAGCTCATGCACTCGATGACCACCCGCGCCCCCACCAGACCGCGCACCCCGTCCAGGGAGGCGACCGAGCGGATGACCCGGTCGGGCAGCGGCACCGGGTCCTCGCCCCGCCGGAACGGGGTGAGGACGAGCAGGTCGCCGCCGAACCGGTCCTTGATGCTGGCGGCCTCGTACGTCGTTCCCACGGCGAGGATGTCGGCGCCCATGCGGGTCGCCTCCTCGCAGAGCCGCTCGTGGCCGAAGCCGTAGCCGTTGCCCTTGCAGACCGGGATCAGGCCGGGGAATTGGTCCTGGATCTGCTTCTGGTGCGCACGCCAGCGCGCGGTGTCGACGTAGAGCGTGAGCGCCATGCCCGTCCGGAACCTCTCCTGAGAAGCTGCGTGGTGCAGCGGTGCTGTCTGTGTGTGGGGCGGGGTGGGACTGGTCAGCGGCGCGACATGTAGATGTCGAGGGCCTTGTGCAGCACCTTGTTGAGCGGGAAGTCCCACTCGCCGACGTACTCCACGGCCTCGCCGCCGGTACCGACCTTGAACTGGATCAGACCGAACAAGTGGTCGTTCTCGTCCAGCGTGTCAGAGATGCCGCGCAGGTCGTAGACGCTTGCGCCGAGCGCGTACGAGTCGCGCAGCATGCGCCACTGCATCGCGTTCGAGGGGCGGACCTCGCGCTTGTGGTTGGCGGAGGCGCCGTACGAGTACCAGACGTGCTGGCCGACGGTGAGCATCGTGGCGGCGGCCAGCGGCTCTCCCTCGTGCGTGGCGATGTAGAGGCGCATCCGGTTGGGGTCCTCGGAGTTGAGGGCCGTCCACTGGCGCTGGAAGTAGCTGAGCGGACGCGGGCGGAACTTGTCGCGCTCGGCCGTGATCTCGTACAGGTGCTGCCACGTCGGCAGGTCGTCGTAGCCGCCCTGGACGACCTCGACGCCGGCCTTCTCGGCCTTCTTGATGTTGCGGCGCCACAGCTGGTTGAAGCCCTTGAGGACGTCGTCCAGCGAGCGGTTGGCCAGCGGTACCTGGAAGACGTAGCGCGGCTGGACGTCGCCGAATCCGGCGCCGCCGTCCTCGGCCTGCTGCCAGCCCATGCGGCGCAGCTTGTCCGACACCTCGAAGGCGCGCGGCTCGATGACCGAGGCCTCCACGTCGCGCAGGCGCTTCACGTTCGGGTCCTGGATGCCGGCCTTGATGGCGGTCGAGTTCCAGCGGCGGATGACGACGGGCGGGCCCATCTTCACGGTGAAGGCGCCCTGCTGCTTGAGGTGGGCCAGCATCGGCTGGAGCCACTCCTCCAGATTCGGGGCGTACCAGTTGATGACCGGGCCCTCGGGCAGGTACGCGAGGTACCGCTTCACCTTGGGCAGCTGTCGGTACAGGACGAGGGCCGCGCCGACGAGTTCGTCGGACTCGTTGAACCATCCGAGATTCTCGGAACGCCACTCGTTCTTCACGTCGGCCCACGCCGGGACCTGGCAGTGGCTAGCCGAGGGCAGGCTCTGGAGGTATCCCAGATGCTGCTCTCGGCTGATGGTCCTCAGGGACAGGCTCATGCGGGGCGTCTCCTCCGGCGGCTTCGCTGGCTATGGCGCGAAGCCTACTGCGACAAGGGCGCCACCCTTCTGGGGGACGGGCCGTGGGCCCGGGCCGGTGGGTGGCCGGCGCCCTGCCGCGGAGCTGCCCCGGTCAGTCTCCTCAGCCGCCGAAGAGGCCGCCGTGGAACATGCCGATGTAGAAGCCGATGGCAGACGCGCCAAGGCCGATGATCAGCGCGAAGCGTTCGCGTGTCGTGACGGAGACGAACTGACCGTACGCGCCGGTCAGGATTCCGATCAGCCCGGCCCACGAGCTGATCAGGTGCAGGTTGTGGAAGAAGGCCGTGACGAACGCCACGGCGCCGAGGGTCAGGGTGACCGCCATCAGGGTGTCCTGCAGCGGGTGGGGCTTGCCGTCGGTGGAGAGCAGCGAGATCTGAGGGGGCCGCATTGCCTGTGCCATCGGAAAGGCACCTCCTGGCTGAAGCTGAGCGGTGCTGCGGGCTGCCTCCGGCAAGGGGCCGGGGGCATAGCACCGAGCACACCCGATGTGTACAGATTGTGGCCCTCTCCCGGCGGATTTCAACCGGAAGGACGCGAGCAGGTAGTCTGTACAGCTGCGCGGTGTCTGCTCTGTGGACGCCGTGCTCACGCATCACGACCCTCCTGCCACGGAACGACCGTGGCCGCTGAGTCCAAAGGAGGTGGGTTCCACATGCGTCACTACGAAGTGATGGTCATCCTCGACCCCGATCTCGAGGAGCGCGCTGTCTCCCCGCTGATCGAGAACTTCCTTTCTGTCGTCCGTGAGGGCAACGGAAAGGTCGAGAAGGTCGACACCTGGGGCCGTCGTCGTCTCGCTTACGAGATCAAGAAGAAGCCCGAGGGCATCTACTCGGTCATCGACCTTCA
This sequence comes from Streptomyces sp. NPDC054932, assembly GCF_053610205.1. Taxonomy (NCBI): domain Bacteria; kingdom Bacillati; phylum Actinomycetota; class Actinomycetes; order Kitasatosporales; family Streptomycetaceae; genus Streptomyces; species Streptomyces sp. NPDC054932. Next base: position 9,429 of record NZ_JBSGXU010000002.1, read on the forward strand.
GGCCGAGCCTGCGGTCGTCAAGGAGCTTGACCGACAGATGAACCTGAACGAGTCGGTTCTCCGGACCAAGGTCCTTCGCCCCGAGACCCACTGAACTTCGGTTCAGCGGTAATCGGGATCGAGTAGCACAGCAGCCCAGCAGCAATCCCCGCCGAGAGGTTCATCCATGGCAGGCGAGACCGTCATCACGGTCGTCGGCAATCTCGTCGACGACCCCGAGCTGCGCTTCACCCCCTCGGGTGCGGCGGTCGCGAAGTTCCGTGTCGCGTCCACCCCCCGCACCTTCGACCGTCAGACCAATGAGTGGAAGGACGGCGAGAGCCTGTTCCTGACCTGCTCGGTGTGGCGGCAGGCGGCGGAGAACGTCGCCGAGTCCCTTCAGCGAGGCATGCGCGTCATCGTGCAGGGCCGGCTGAGGCAGCGGTCGTACGAGGACCGTGAGGGTGTCAAGCGCACGGTCTACGAGCTGGACGTCGAGGAAGTCGGCCCCAGCCTGAAGAACGCCACGGCCAAGGTCGCCAAGACCACCGGCCGCGGTGGCCAGGGTGGATACGGCGGCGGCGGTCAGCAGCAGGGCGGCGGCGGTGGCAACTGGGGCGGAGCCCCCGGTGGCCAGCAGCAGCAGGGCGGCGGAGCTCCCTCCGACGACCCGTGGGCGTCCAGCGCGCCGGCCGGTGGCCAGCAGCAGGGCGGCGGCGGGGGCGGTTGGGGCGGAAGCTCCGGCAGCTCCGGCGGTGGCTACTCGGACGAGCCGCCCTTCTAGGGCAGCTCGCATCCCCACTTCTTGATCACACAGGAGAGACACAATGGCGAAGCCGCCTGTGCGCAAGCCTAAGAAGAAGGTCTGCGCGTTCTGCAAGGACAAGACCGCGTACGTGGACTACAAGGACACGAACATGCTGCGGAAGTTCATTTCCGACCGCGGCAAGATCCGTGCCCGCCGCGTTACCGGCAACTGCACGCAGCACCAGCGTGACGTCGCCACGGCCGTCAAGAACAGCCGTGAGATGGCACTGCTGCCCTACACGTCCACCGCGCGATAAGGAAAGGGTGACCGACTAATGAAGATCATCCTGACCCACGAGGTTTCTGGCCTCGGTGCCGCCGGCGATGTCGTCGACGTCAAGGACGGTTACGCTCGCAACTACCTGGTCCCGCGTGGTTTCGCGATCCGCTGGACCAAGGGTGGCGAGAAGGACGTGGCGCAGATCCGCCGCGCCCGCAAGATCCACGAGATCGCGACCATCGAGCAGGCCAACGAGGTCAAGGCCAAGCTCGAGGGTGTGAAGGTCCGTCTGGCCACCCGCGCGGGTGACGCCGGTCGTCTCTTCGGTTCCGTGACCCCGGCCGACATCGCCACGGCGATCGAGTCCTCGGGCGGCCCGAAGGTCGACAAGCGCCGCGTCGAGCTCGGCTCTCCGATCAAGACCCTCGGTTCGTACCAGGTCTCCGTGCGTCTGCACGCCGACGTGGCCGCGAACGTGGGCATCGAGGTCGTCGCGGCCTAAGGGCTGCGCACTGAAGGGCCGCACCCCACTGGGGTGCGGCCCTTCGTCGTTGCCGGGCGGTGTTTCACGTGAAACATCCCGGGCGGTGAGGGCGGCGGTGTTTCACGTGAAACACGGCCTTAGCGGGTGGCTCCAGCGATCAGCCAGCGGCCCGAGCCTGCGCGCAGCTGGAGAGTGATCATCCGGACCACCATCATCAGCGTCATGGCGCACCAGAGCGCCGTCAGGCCGCCTCCCAGGACCGGCACGAGCAGTGCGGCCGGGACGAACGCGGCGAGCGTCAGGAGCATGGCCCGGGCCAGGTAGGGGCCATCGCCCGCGCCCATCAGGACCCCGTCGAGCACGAAGACGATGCCGGAGACGGGCTGGGAGAGGGCCACGACCAGCAGGGCCGGCAGCAGTGCCGCCTCGACCGCCGGGTCGCTGGTGAACAGCGGGATGAACACCGGGCGGGCCACCACGACCAGCAGGCCGAGCACGACGCCCGAGGCGATTCCCCACTGGACCATGCGGCGGCAGACGGCCTGGGCACCCTTGGTGTCGCCCGCACCCAGATAGCGGCCGATGATCGCCTGCCCGGCGATCGCGATGGCGTCCAGTGCGAAGGCGAGCAGGCTCCACAGGGCGAGCACGATCTGATGGGCGGCGATGTCGGCGTCGCCGAGCCGTGCGGCGACTCCGGTCGCGATCAGCAGGATGGCGCGCAGCGACAGGGTGCGGACCAGCAGGGGGGCGCCGGCCTGGGCGCAGGCCCGGATTCCCGCGGTGTCGGGGCGCAGGGAGGCGCCGTGTCGCCGGGCTCCGCGTACCACCACGAAGAGGTAGGCGGCGGCCATGGCGCACTGGGCGAGGACCGTGCCCCAGGCGGAGCCGGCGATGCCGAGGTCCGCACCGTAGACGAGGGCGACGTTCAGGCCCGCATTGAGGGCAAAGCCTCCGACGGCGACGTAGAGCGGCGTACGGGTGTCCTGGAGGCCGCGGATGACCCCGGTGGCGGCCAGGACCATGAGCATGGCCGGGATGCCGAGGGCGGAGATCCGCAGATAGGTGATCGCATACGGGGCCACGGTGTCGGACGCGCCGAAGAGCGAGATCAGTGACGGGGCCGCGGGCAGCACCACGGCGATGACGGCGATGCCCAGCAGCAGGGCGAGCCAGATGCCGTCGATCCCCTGCCGGATGGCCGCCTGCAGGTCTCCCGCGCCGACGCGGCGGGCGACGGCCGCGGTGGTGGCGTAGGCGAGGAAGACGAACACGCTCACGGCGGTGGTGAGCACCGCGGCGGCGATGCCGAGGCCGGCCAGCTGGGGGGTGCCGAGGTGTCCCACGATGGCGCTGTCGGCCATCACGAAGAGGGGCTCGGCGACGAGGGCGCCGAAGGCGGGGACGGCGAGGGCGAAGATCTCTCGGTCGTGCCGTCTCGGACCCGCTTCGGGTGCATCGAGGGCCTGTGTCATGCGCTCAATCTAATCTTCCACAGGTAATAGATGCAACTGTCTTTGGATCCTTACGGACGCGCTGACTTGGGCGTTCCCCGCACCTCATTGGAGGCGATCTTGAGACAGTGTCCAAGAATTTTCTCCACCCCTTGCTCCGGAGGAAGAAAATGCAGGTCAGAGTGGGTAACGGGGTGCCGCGGGTGATTTTGTCCACAGCGTCGTCCCCCGGTCCGTACACAGCTTCCGGCGAGTTACCCACAGCATTGGGCCCGTCATCCACATGTCGTCCACACAGCCTGTGGATAACAAGATTGGCTGACGCCGCTCTCGGGCCTACCGTGGTTCGTTGCCCGACTCGCCGACAGCGGATTCGGGTGCCCCATATGTCAGAGCCGTGTCGTAGAAAGAGTGACACGGCGAGGTCCGCGTTGCGGACGGGAGGAGGCGGCCCGGTGAGCATGCCCGAGCCCATGGACGACCCCTGGGCCGACAGCGGTCCGGGTGACCGTCTGCCCGCCCGTCCGCGCCGTAACAGCGAAGGCCGCGGCCGCGGGGACGAACAGCACGACCGGGGCCGCGAGGGCGGCTCCTGGGACTCCGGCGGTGGTGGCGGCTTCGAGCGCGTCCCTCCGCAGGACCTCGACGCCGAGCAGTCCGTGCTCGGCGGCATGCTGCTCTCGAAGGACGCCATCGCGGATGTCGTCGAGGTCCTCAAGGGCCACGACTTCTACCGTCCCTCGCACGAGACGATCTACCAGGCCATCCTCGACCTGTACGCCAAGGGCGAGCCGGCCGACCCGATCACCGTCGGCGCCGAGCTGACCCGGCGCGGCGAGATCAGCAAGGTGGGCGGGGCCTCGTACCTGCACACCCTGGTCCAGTCCGTGCCGACCGCGGCGAACGCCGAGTACTACGCGGAGATCGTCCATGAGCGGGCCGTCCTGCGCCGCCTGGTCGCTGCCGGTACGAAGATCACGCAGATGGGGTATGCGGCCGACGGCGACGTCGACGAGATCGTCAACAGCGCCCAGGCCGAGATCTACGCCGTCACCGAGCAGCGGACCTCCGAGGACTACCTGCCGCTCGGCGACATCATGGAGGGCGCCCTCGACGAGATCGAGGCGATCGGTTCGCGCAGCGGCCAGATGTCGGGTGTCCCCACGGGCTTCACGGACCTGGACTCGCTGACCAACGGCCTGCACCCGGGCCAGATGATCGTCATCGCCGCCCGTCCCGCCATGGGCAAGTCCACGCTCGCGCTGGACTTCGCCCGGGCCTGCTCCATCAAGAGCAACCTGCCGAGCGTGATCTTCTCCCTCGAAATGGGGCGCAACGAGATCGCCATGCGCCTGCTCTCGGCGGAGGCCCGGGTGGCGCTCCACCACATGCGCTCGGGCACGATGACCGACGACGACTGGACCCGGCTGGCCCGCCGGATGCCGGACGTCTCCGCCGCACCGCTCTACATCGACGACTCCCCCAACCTGTCGATGATGGAGATCCGGGCCAAGTGCCGTCGGCTCAAGCAGCGCAACGACCTCTCGCTCGTGGTCATCGACTACCTCCAGCTGATGCAGTCGGGCGGCTCGCGCCGTCCCGAGAGCCGTCAGCAGGAGGTCTCGGACATGTCCCGAAACCTCAAGCTGCTGGCGAAGGAGCTCGAGGTCCCCGTGATCGCGCTCTCCCAGCTGAACCGTGGTCCGGAACAGCGCACCGACAAGAAGCCGATGGTCTCCGACCTGCGTGAGTCGGGCTCGATCGAGCAGGACGCGGACATGGTGATCCTGCTGCACCGTGAGGACGCCTACGAGAAGGAGTCCCCCCGCGCCGGTGAGGCGGACCTGATCGTGGCGAAGCACCGTAACGGCCCCACGGCCACGATCACGGTGGCCTTCCAGGGTCACTATTCACGCTTCGTGGACATGGCCAACACGTAGCATCCGATCATGGATGAGCTTGCTGAGGACCTTGAACTTCTCCCTGCCACCCGGCGCGCGCTGAGGCACCGGATCGCCGTCGCGCAGAGCGAAGGGCGGGCGCCGTCCGTGGTGGCGGCCGTCGTGCGCGGTGGCGAGGTGGTCTGGGAGGGCTCCCGGACCTCGGTCGAGGGGCACGGTCCGGACGGCGACGTCCAGTACCGGATCGGATCGATCACCAAGACGTTCACGGCGGTCCTCGTGATGAGGATGCGGGACGAGGGGCTGCTCTCGCTCGCGGACCCACTGGAGAAGCACCTTCCGGGAACCGGCGCCGGGCAGGTGACCATCGCTCAACTGCTCGCCCACACGAGCGGGTTGGCGGCGGAGACGCCCGGCGAGTGGTGGGAGCGCACCCCCGGCGCCCAGCGCCCCGAACTCGCCGACGTGCTGGGGGAGGAGCCCTTCAAGCTGGCACCCGGAACCAGGCACCACTACTCCAACCCCGGTTACACCCTGCTGGGTTCGCTGGTGGAGGCGGTGCGCGGAAGGTCCTGGGAAGAGGCCCTGCGGATCGAGGTGCTGGAGCCGCTGGGGCTGGAGCGCACGAGCGGACAGCCGCATGCCCCGCACGCCGGCGGCTGGGCGGTGCATCCCTGGGCGGACGTGATGATGCCCGAACCGCTGGAGGACCTGGGGCTGATGGCCGCGGCCGGCGGGCTCTGGTCCACGACGCGGGACCTGGCGCGCTTCGCCGATTTCCTGCTGCGCGGTGACGAGCGCGTCCTGTCCGCCGAGTCGGTACGGGAGATGCGCACGGCGGCCGCGCCCCCGGAACCCGGTCTCGCCGAGCTGGGCTACGGGCTCGGCATGCAGCTGGCGGCCGTCGGCGGGCGCAAGCTGGCGGGGCACAGTGGATCGCTGCCCGGCTTCGTGGCGGGGCTGTGGCTGAGCGAGGCGGACGACGTGGCGGCGGTGGTGCTGGCGAACTGCACCTCGGGCCTTCCGGCCTCGACGGTGGCCGCGGATCTCGTGGGGATCGTGGCGGATGCCGAGCCGTGCTTCCCGCGGCCGTGGCGGCCGTTCCTGGAGTCGGACCACGTGCCGCTGGAGCTGTGCGGCCCCTGGTACTGGGGGACTTCGGCCCAGGTCGTCCGGCTCACCGCGGACGGGCTGCTGGAACTGGGGCCGGTGGGCGCGGCCGGGCGCACGGCCCGCTTCCGGGCCGAGCCGGACGGCAGCTGGACCGGACTCTCCGGCTACTACGCCGGTGAGACGCTGAGGGCGGTGCGCCGTGAGGACGGCTCGGTCAGCCATCTCGACCTGGCCTCCTTCGTGTTCACTCGGGAGCCGTACGACGCCGATGCCCCGGTGCCCGGTGGGGTGGACCCACAGGGCTGGCGCGGCATCGGCTGAGGGGCCGGACCCGTTCAGGCGACGAGTTCGCGCTCCAGCGGGGTGCGGAACCGCGGGGTGATCCGGGCCTCGCCCACCCATGCGGCGAGCCGGGCGGCCTCGGCGGTGATCGCCTGCTCGGCGGTCCGGCCGGGGTTGCCCAGCAGCCGCCAGACGATCTCGCCGTCCGCGCGCTGTGCCCAGCCGCCGACGATCTCGCCGTTCCACCAGACGGTGGGGCCGATGTTGCCGGCGTAGTCGAACAGGGTGCTCCTGTGGGCGGGGTCGAGGTGGAAACCGCGGTCGGCCCAGCCCATGCCGGAGGGGTCGAGACCGGGCAGCAGCGCGGCCCAGGGCTCCGGGGCGGGTTCGGGTGCGGTGTCCCCGGGGCTGACGAGGGCTGTGCTGCCGTCGTCGAGGCGGACCTGGTCGGGGCCGACAGCGGCGAGGGCCTTGCGGACGTCCGTGAGGGTCCAGCCGGTCCACCACTTGAGGTCGCCCTCGGTGGCGGGGCCGTACGCGTGGAGCCAGCGGCGGGCGATCTCCGTACGGGCCTCGGCGGCGGGCAGGGCGGGCCAGCGTTCGGTGTGGACCCAGCGGTACTGGCTGGAGGTCCACGAGCCGCGCGGTCGGTCGCGGCGGATCCGGCCGTCGGCGGCGAGCAGCCGGATGACCCGGGTGGCCACCCCCTGCTCCGTCTCGTACTTCTTGCCGCGACTGATGGTGATCTTCTGGCGCAGTGCGGGTACGGCCGCGGACAGCTGGCTGCCGGTGGAAGGGCCGTGGACGTCGAGGGCGTCCAGTGCGGCGGCCTCGGCCCGGGTCAGCCACTCGGCGTCGAGTCCCTGTCCGTCCTCGTCAAGGTGCTTGAGGAGGGTACGGCGCTCCTTCGCGGCGATCGCGCGGGCGGTGGAGGCGTCGACCTGCGGAGCGAGCTCGGTGGAGACCGCGAAGAGAGTGTTGCGCATGCTGAGCAGGCGCACGAGGCTCACGTCCTCGTAGAGCGCCCGCTCGATCACCTCCGGGCCGCCCTCGGCGAGCCGGGCCCGGGCCGAGAGGAAAACGGTCGCGGCGTCCGTGGCGTGCAGGGCGACGACGGAGTCCGCCGCCTCCGCGACCGTCGTGGCGCGGTCCGACGGAGCCAGGCGGTGGCGCCGGCCGAGCCGGTGGCGTCGCTCGGCGGTGGTGACCAGGGGGAGGCTCATCCTCCCGATCGTAGGCCGGGCCGCCGACACGGCGGCCCGGCTTGCCGGAACGGCCGGTCAGAGCTGGAGCTTGAACCCGACGTGCGAGGCGGTGAACCCGAGCCGCTCGTAGAAGCGGTGGGCATCGGTGCGGCTCACGTCCGAAGTGAGCTGCACCAGCGCGCAGTTCTCGGCACGGGACTTCTCGACGGCCCATTCGATGAACCGGGTGCCCAGGCCGCTGCCGCGCTCGTCCGCGTGTACACGGACGCCCTCGATGATGGACCGGGTGGACCCCTTGCGGGAGAGCCCCGGGACGATCGTCAGCTGGAGGGTGCCCACGACACGGTCGCCGCGGACGGCGACGACCAGGTGCTGGTTCGGGTCCTCGGTGACGCGCTTCAGGGCCGCCAGGTACGGGGTGAGGTCATCCGGGGACTCGCGGGTGGCGCCGAGCGGGTCGTCGGCCAGCATGGCGACGATCGCAGCCACATCGGCCTCGGTGGCGGGCCTGATCGCCGGCTCGGGAGTGTCGGTCACGATGGGGTTCCTCTCTCAGCCGGCGGCCACGGTGAGCGGTGCCCACCGGCGGGTCCAGTCGCCGGGCAGGCCGGGGATGTCGCGGGTCATGACCGCGTTGAAGGCCACGGAGGCCAGGCCGCGGTCCTTGAGCCAGGCCAGGAGTTCCTCGTGCCGCACGTCGACATCGGTGCGCAGTGGCCGGTCGGTACCCCTGGCGAGCGCGGTGACCAGTGACTGGGCGGTCGCCGTGTCGTGTGCGATCAGTGGGCCGATGACCTGGGTGTGCATATTGGGCCAGGCCGCGGCGTAGCCGGTGAGCGTCCCGTCTCCGGAGGGGTCCTCGGCGACGAGCAGCTGGTCGGCGAAGGCGGGCAGTCGGGTGATCATGTGGGTGCGGTCGGTGCCGAAGACCTCGGCGTCCAGACGCAGGATGCGGGGGAGGTCCTCGGCGTTGGCAGGCCGGACCCGGGAGGTGCCGTACGTGCCGGGCGTGCCTTCGAGCCGGAAGGTGCCCATCAGCATCTCGGCGCGGCCGGTCGTCTCGAAGCCCAGTTCCTCGTACAGGGGACGCCCGTACGGAGTGGCGTGCAGGGTCAGGGGGACGCCCTTGAGCACGTCGTCGCAGACGTGGGTCATCAGGCGCCGGCCCAGGCCCTGGCGGGCGAAGCGGTCGGCCACGAGAACCATCCCGACGGCGGCGAGCTCCGGCCCGGCGTGGGTGGTGCCGTAGCGGGTGACGACGCAGGAGGCCGCGAGTCCCCGGCCGTCCGGGGCGTCGACGCCATAGCCCTTTCCGGCGGCGAGGAGCAGACGCCACTTGTGGTCCTCGCGGAGCCACCCGCGATCCTCGGACAGGTCGGCGCAGTGGCGGAGATCGTCCACGGTCAGCGCCCGGATCGGTAGATCGGTGATGTGTGGTGGTGTCACCGGCCCAGACTGGATCATGGAATGGGACCCGTCCAGAGGATTTGAGGGTGATGTTCAGGAGGATGTTTCACGTGAAACGTCGGATACCCCCGGACGGGCCCCAGGGCGATGTTTCACGTGAAACACGGTGTTTCACGTGAAACGGACCGACTAGCCTCGTGGGCTATGACTCTCCTGCACCTCTTCGACCTCGACGGGACGCTGATGTACGGCTCGGCGGCGCCGGTCGAGATCTCGCGTCAGCTCGGGCTGAGCGCCGAGATCGCCGCTCTGGAACGGGCCTTCGGTGCGCAGGAGATGGGCCCGCACCAGTTCTCCGTGGCCGCCCACGCCCTGTGGGCCGATCTGACGCCCGCGCATGTCCGGGCGGCGTTCGACGGGGCTCCCTGGCTCGCAGGGATCCGGGACGTCTGGCAGGAGATCCGGGACCGCGGGGACTACTGCGCGGTGATCTCCCTGTCGCCGTCCTTCTTCGTGGAGCTGCTGCTGGAGTGGGGCGCGCACGCCGCGCACGGGTCGGTCTTCCCGGAGGTGCCGTTCACCCGGCCGGTGGAGGAGTCCGGGATCCTGACCCCCGAAGGCAAGGTGAGGGTGGCGGACCGGCTGTGCGCGCAGTTCGGCGTGACCCGGAGCGACTGTGTCGCCTACGGGGATTCGGTGACCGACGCGATGCTGTTCGAGGCGGTGCCCGTCTCGGTGGCGGTCAATGCGCGGCCCTATCTCGCCGAGCGCGCGACTCATGTGTATCAGGGTCGGGATCTGCGCGAGGCATACCAGCTTGTGGGTCTGACGCGCCCGGGAGTTGACGCATCTTAGGAGGAAAGTGGGTTCGAAACGCGGAATTTCTGCATTTCCCCGCAGGCCCCTGGGGCGGCTGGCACGCTGTGAAACCCGGAACCACGGATTCACAGGCCGTGGCGTGTGCAGACCGACCGAGATGCTCGAAGCGAGGCACCGCATGGACGCTCCGCCCACCAGATCGGCCAGACGCGAAGTGGCCCGGATATCCGGCGAGGGCGGCGCGACCGAACCCTCACCGGATGCCGTACTCATCCGCCGGACCCTCGCCGAGATCGCACCCGTCGCAGACAGGGTGACCTCCTATTTCTACGCCCTGGTGTTCACCGGGCACCCGGAAGTGCGCGGCATGTTCCCCGCAGCCATGGACGTGCAGCGTGACCGGCTGCTGAAGGCGCTGCTGACCGCCGCCGAGCACATCGACAACCCCGACGTCCTCGTCCCCTATCTGCGCCGACTGGGCACCGGGCACCGCAAGTACGGCACCATGGCCGGTCACTACCCGGCGGTCGGGGAGGCCCTCGTCGGGGCGCTGGCCCGGTACGCGGAGAACAGCTGGGGGCCGCAGACGCAGGCCGCCTGGGTGCGGGCGTACACCGCGATCTCCCAGATCATGATCGACGCGGCAGCGGAGGACGAGGTGAAGGCTCCGGCGTGGTGGCACGCGGAGGTCGTCTCCCACGATCTGCGCACGCCGGACATCGCGGTGCTGACGGTCCGCCCCGACCAGCCCTACTCCTTCCTGGCCGGCCAGTACACGAGCCTGGAGACCCCCTGGTGGCCGAGGGTGTGGCGGCACTACTCCTTCGCCTCGGCGCCGCGCGCCGACGGGCTGCTGTCCTTCCACGTCAAGGCCGTCCCCGCGGGCTGGGTCTCCAACGCGCTGGTGCGCCATGCCCGACCGGGGGACGTGCTGCGTCTGGGACCGCCGGCCGGCTCGATGGTGGTGGACCACACCACGGACAACGGCATGCTGTGTCTGGGCGGCGGCACCGGGATCGCCCCGATCAAGGCGCTGATCGAGGACGTGGCCGAGCACGGTGAGCGGCGCCCGGTGGAGGTCTTCTTCGGGGCCCGCAGCGACAACGACCTGTACGACAAGGACACGCTGCTGGGGCTCCAGCGCTCGCATCCCTGGCTGTCGGTGCGCCCGGTGGTCGGCGACGGGCTGGCCGGACAGCTGCCGCACGCGGTGGGTCCGCACGGGCCGTGGAGCTCGTACGACGCCTTCGTCTCCGGGCCGCCCGCGATGATCCGCAACGGAGTGGACGAGCTCCTTCGGATCGGCATCCCCTGCGAGCGGATCCGGTACGACGCGGTGGAGGAACTGGCGGGCCTCGCCGGCTGAGACCGGACGGAAGCCGCCGGTCTCAGCCCGGACTCAGCCCAGGTCGGGAGCGTGCATGGCGCGGACACCCTCGATGTTGCCGTCGAGGTAGTGCCGCAGGGACAGCGGGACGAGATGGACGGCGGCGATGCCCACGCGGCTGAAGGGCACGCGGACGATCTCGTACTCCCCCTCGGGCTCGTCGATTTCGGGGCCGTGCCGAAGGCTCGGGTCCATCGATTCGAGGCGGCAGACGAAGAAGTGCTGCACCTTCACGCCGGTCACCCCCCTGTCGGCGATGTGCTCGACGGTGTCGACGAAGCAGGGCACCACATCGGTGATCTTCGCGCCGAGTTCTTCGTGGACCTCCCGGTGAAGGGCGTCGACCACGGTGGCGTCCGAGGGCTCCACTCCCCCGCCGGGGGTGAGCCAGTACGGATCGACGCTGGGCCTGGTGCGTTTGATGAGGATCAGGTCGTCACCGTCGAGCAGGATCGCGCGGGCGGTGCGTTTGACCACGGGACGTTCGGTCATGGGAGAAGAGTGGCCCGCCGCTCCGCTTCTGAAACGCGCCACGGGCCGGAAATGGCCGGGGCTCACCAGCGCACGGCGGCATCCAGCAGCCGGTCGTGCGCCCGGGCGAGGTGGGCGAGGGCCAGGCTCCCGGTCCGCACGACCAGGAACCAGGTGCGCAGCGGCGGCACCGAAGGCTCCGCCAGAGCCACGATCCGACCGCTGTCGAGGGCGTCCTGGCACAGGTAGCGGGGCAGGACGGCGAGCCCTGCGCCGGCCCCGACGCATTCCAGTACGGCCCGCAGGTCGGGCACGACCACGGTGGCGGCAAGGGAACGGGCATCGGGCAGGGTGTCGAAGACGGCGGCCCAGTAGCGGCTGACGAGCGGCAGGCTCTCGTGGACCTCGACGAGCGGGATGCCGTCCAGCTCGGCGGGACCCTCCTCGCGCAGCCGGTCCCCGTCGACGAGGGCGGCCCAGTAGGGCGCGGCGACCAGGACGTGCTCCTCGTCGCACAGGGCAGTGGCGGTGAAGAGCCCGCCCCGTGGGTGGGCGGTGGTGACGACGAGGTCGTGGTGGCCCGCGGCGAGCCCGTCGAGGGTCGCCTCGGCGTCGGTCTGGGGCGCGGCGCGCAGGGTGTGGCCCTGGCCGACGAGGAGCGCGAGGGCGGGCAGCACGCGCAGGCACAGGAACTCGGGTGGCCCGGCGACATGGAGGGTGCGTAACGCGCCGGCGGCCTCCCGCTCCGCCTCGGTGATCCGCAGCAGGGCGTCCAGGTGCGGGGCGGCCTTGTGGGCCAGCTCGTCGCCGATGGCGGTGGGGGTGACGCCACGGGCCCGGCGATGGAAGAGCGGGCGACCCAGCTGGCGCTCCAGAGTGCGGATCTGCGAGGTCACGGCGGGCTGGGACAGTCCGAGGAGGGCGGCGGCGCGCGTGAACGAGCCGGCCCGGTGGACGGCGACGAAGGTGCGCAGCAGGGTCAGGTCCATCGCTGCACCTCTCGGTGGGGGCCTTCAACTATAAATATGCAGATAGGTCCCTGTCGTTACCGTGATTGGACTCTGACGCAGAGTCAATTAGCCTTGTCGCGTGGTTCTTCGCGCGCGGAACCCGGGGCGGTCCGAGCCACTAGGGGGGAGGCTCGGACCGCTTGCACGCGGCTGGAAGCCGACCCCGCCTCAGCCCTTGCCACCTGCGCGGTCGAGGGCGCGCAGCACGTCCGCGACCAGGTCATCGGTGTCCTCGGCCCCGGCGGAGAAGCGGATGAAGCCCTCCGGCACTGCGTCTCCGCCCCAGCGTCCGCGCCGCTCGGCGGTGGACCGCACTCCACCGAAACTCGTGGCGTCCTCGACCAGGTGCAGGGCGGCCATGAACCGCTCCGCGTGCGCGCGGTCGGGCAGGGTGAAGGAGACGACCGAGCCGAAGCCCCGCATCTGCAGGGCGGCCGTCTTGTGGGACCGGTCCGTGGCCAGGCCCGGGTAGCGCAGCCCGCTCACATCGCTCCGGTGCGTCAGAGCCTCGGCCACGGCCAGTGCGTTGGCCCACTGACGCTGCGCCCGCAGCTGGATCGTGGCGAGGGAACGGTGGGCGAGCCAGGCCTCCATGGGACCGGGGATCGCACCGGCGATCTTGCGCCACCGCGTGACCCGGGCGGCGAGTTCCGGATCGCGGCAGACGACGTACCCGAGCAGGACGTCCCCGTGGCCGGTCAGGCCCTTGGTGCCGCTCGCCACCGAGAAGTCCGCCCCCAGCTCCAGGGGGCGCTGCCCGAGCGGGGTGGCCAGGGTGTTGTCGACGGCGACCAGGGTCCCGCCGGTGTGCGCCGCATCCACGAGGCGGCGTACGTCGCAGACGTCGAGCCCGGGATTGGAAGGGGTCTCGATCCACAGCAGCCGGGCTCCGTCGAGGACCGAGAGCTGGGCGTCGTTGCCGGTCGGCTCGGTGCGCACGTGGATCCCGTACGCCTCCAGCTGCTCCCGCAGCAGGGGCAGGGCCTGATAGCCGTCGTCGGGCAGGACCACGGTGTCGCCGCTGCGGGCCTGGGAGAGGAGGACGGCGGAGACCGCCGCCATGCCGGAGGCGAAGACGATGGTGTGCACGTCCTCACCGGGGGCCTCCAGCTCCCCGATGGCCCGTTCCAGCAGGGTCCAGGTGGGGTTGGTGTCGCGGCCGTACGCGTACGGGCCTTCGACATCGCCCGGGAGGTGGAAGTGGGCGGCGAAGACCGGTCCGGGCAGGGGCGGCTCGTTCTTGACGGGGTCCGGCAGTCCGGCCCGGACGGCCCGGGTGCCGTCGCCGAACGGGGCCGGGGCCGGGCCGGCGGGCCCGGTCTCCTGGGGGGCGTACTCGTTCACGTGGTGTGCTCCTTGACGGCGTCGCGTACGGCTTCCAACAGACCGGGGCTCGCCGCCTCGACCAGCTCCAGGCACTCCTCGAACCCGTCGAGCGATCCGTAGTAGGGATCCGGTACGTCGGTCTCCGCGGCCGTGGCCGCCGGATCGTAGGACCGCAGCAGCCGGATCTTGGCGGCGTCCTGCGCAGTGGGCGCGAGTGCCCGCAGGTCCCGCAGGTGCCCGGCGTCGAGCGCGATGACGAGGTCCAGGCGGGCGAACCAGGAGGAGCGGAACTGGCGGGCCCGGTGGTCCTGTTCGTAGCCGGCCGCCTCCAGGACGGCGATGGTGCGCGGATCGGCACCGTCCCCCTCGTGCCAGCCGCCGGTTCCGGCGCTGTCGACCTCGACCAGTGCGTCGAGCCCGTTCGCCGCCACGTGGGCGCGGAAGACGGACTCGGCCATGGGGGAGCGGCATATGTTGCCCGTGCAGACGAAGCAGACGCGGTACATGGCCGACCCGTTCAGTTCTTGTCGGGCAGGACCATGTTCGCGGCCCAGGAGACGATGGAGATGATCAGGCCGCCGAGGAGCGCGGTCCAGAAGCCGTCGACGTGGAAACTGAGGTTGAGCTGCGTGGCCAGCCAGGAGGTCAGCAGCAGCATCAGGGCGTTCACGACGAGGGTGAACAGGCCGAGGGTGACGATGAACAGCGGCAGCGAGAGCAGCTTCACCAGGGGCTTGACCAGCAAATTGACCAGGCCGAAGACCAGCGCGACCAGGATCAGGGTGAGTGTCCGGCGGCCCATGCTGCTGCCGTCGTCGAGGGTGATACCGGAAAGCAGCCAGATGGCAACGGCCAGGGCCGCCGCGTTGGCGAGCGTCTTGACTACGAAATTCGTCATGTGTCTGATCGTGGCAGAGAAGATCCCGGTGGGACATCCGCAGATCAGCGGATGCGACGGAACGATCGAGTACAAGGGGCGCAACGACGATGAAAGCCTTCCGGCTTGACGACCTCGAAGCGGAGCGGGCCGCCAATGACGGCGCCTATCTGCAGTTTCTGCGCGAGCGGAACATGTCGGTCGGGCTCTATGCGCTCGACGCCGGACAGATCGATCCGCAGCTGCCGCACCGCCAGGACGAGGTGTACTTCGTCGTCAGCGGGCGGGCCTCGATCACGGTCGGGGAGGAGACGACGACCGTGGCGCGCGGCAGCGTCGTCTACGTCCCGGCAGGGGTCCCGCACAAGTTCCACCACATCACCGAGGACCTGAAGGTGATGGTGGTGTTCTCCCCGCCGGAGGGCTGATCGGGGCGGGCGGATGAGGGTCGAGGCCCTGATCCCCCTAGGGGGCGGATCAGGGGACTCCGAGGGCTCGCGGGCCCCGTTGCGAGGCCGCGGACTCCTAGCATCGGGAGCAGGAAGCAACGGACGAGGAAGAGGTCGAGGACATGGACGGCATCCGACGGACATTCGCAGGTATGCCCTGGTGGGTTAAGTGGATCGCGGTGCCGCTGCTGGCGCTCTTCGTCTTCGGCGGTGTGATCACCAGCATCCTGGGCGCGCTGATCGGGCTCGTCTTCAAGCTGCTCCTCTTCGTCGGTCTCGTCGGCGGCCTGATCTTCGTCGTGAAGAAGTTCAGCGGCGGCGGATCGAAGTCCTCCTCCAGCGAGTGGTAGCCGGGGGCGGGCGGGCCGGATCCGGGATTGAGCCAGGCGAGGGAACATGACGCACTAAACGGCTCACCTCCCCGGAAACGGTGGATAGAGTGGCAATCTGTGCCGTTCCCTGGGCACCGAAAGGCGCTACCACCGCTCCGCCCTGCCGCGCTGACCTGCGGCGATCCAAACGAGCCGCTGAGTACGACCCCCAGGAGCCACGGCACGCGCGGGGGCGGCCCCCGCAGGGCGGGCCTCCCCCAAGGCCCGCCGCCACGCCTGGGGGTGAGCTTTGTCTCCGGTTCACAATGCCGGTGTGCCGACTCTGATCGGTTCGGTGCAGCGCGCGCTGAGGCTGCTCGAAGCGGCCGGGTCCCATAGCGAGGGAGCCCCGGCGAAACAGCTGGCGCGCGAGGCCGGGCTCCCGCTTCCCACTGCGTACCACCTGTTGCGCACTCTGACGCACGAGGGCTACCTGCGCAGAGTGAGCGGAGTGTTCGTACTGGGCGAGGCCGTGGAGCGGCTCGCCGGTGGGGGACTCCAGCAGAAACGTCGCACCATGATCCTCGACTCCCTCGCACACTTCCGCGACACCATCGGGGCCCCCGTCTACTTCGCGGTCTACCGCGAGGGTGAGATCGAGGTCGTGGGTGTCTCGGACACTCCTGCCAGCCCGGCCTGCGAGGAGTGGGCCGACTTCCGCGCGACCGGACATGCGCACGCCATCGGGCAGTGCCTGCTCGGACAGCTCGACGAGAAGACGCGCAAGGAGTACTACGACCGTCATCCGGTCGAGGCCATCACCCCTTATACCGTCCGGGATCTGCGGTCCCTGGAAAACCGGATCGGGGCTCTGGGGCGAATGCAGCCGGTGATCGAACGTCAGGAATATGCCCTCGGCACCATCTGTGCCGCCATCCCCATTACGGCCGGCGATGCGGTCGCGACGATGGCCATTTCTCTACCTCTCCACCAAGAAGATCGATTGCTGTATGTAGTCAATCGACTACGGAGTGAAGTAGGCGCGCTGTTGAGCACCCTCTCGTTCTCTATCAGTATCTGAAAACTCACTCCTTGTGATCTGCTACCGCTTCCACCACTCTTGTCAAGTGGGTCCTGGGGGATCATTCCTGGCCACTTCAACTACAGCGGGGTAGTCAATGCGCGAGTCGGTACAGGCAGAGGTCATGATGAGCTTCCTCGTTTCCGAGGAGCTCTCGTTCCGGATTCCGGTGGAACTCCGGTACGACGCACGCGACCCCTACGCGGTCCGCCTGACCTTCCACCTTCCCGGAGACGCGCCCGTGACCTGGGCGTTCGGCCGGGAGCTCCTCCTCGACGGCATCAACAAGCCATGCGGTGACGGCGATGTGCACATCGCCCCGACCCACCCCGAGGATCTGTCCGACGTCCACATCCGGCTCCAGGTCGGCGGTGACCGGGCCCTGTTCCGGGCCAGCGCCGCGCCGCTCGTCGCGTTCCTCGACCGTACCGACCGGATCGTTCCGCTCGGACAGGAGCGCAATCTGGGCGACTTCGAGGAGAACCTCGACGAGGCCCTCGGCAAGATCCTCGCCGAATCGCGGCAGAACGAGCAGAACGCCGGCTGACCGGCCGGCCGACCGTCCCGGCGGTCGACTGACCTGCTTGCCTACCGACTGACCGGCGGACCGACCTTCGGATCGATCGACCTGCCCGCCGCGCACGCACCGTTCAGCGCTTGCGCCGCCGGCCCCGGCCGCGGACCGGCCCCGTGGCCGGGACGGCGGCCGGGGATCCCGGTCGGTCGGCGGAAACCACCAGCGCGGCCAGCGCCGTTGTCACGGGCACCGAGGCCACCAGCCCGATGGAGCCCACGAGGGTACGTACGATCTCCTCCGCCACCAGCTCGCTGTTGGCCACCGAACCCATGCTGCTGTTCGCGATCGAGAACAGCAGCAGCAGGGGCAGCGCGGCACCCGCGTAGGCCAGCACCAGAGTGTTGACCACGGATGCGATGTGGTCGCGGCCGATCCTGATCGCCGCCCGGTACAGGGCGCGCGGCCCCATCGACGGGTCCGCCTGGCGAAGTTCCCAGACTGCCGAAGTCTGGGTGACCGTCACGTCGTCCAGTACGCCCAGCGATCCGATGATCACGCCTGCGAGCAGCAAACCGCTCATGTCGATGTCCGGGTACAGCCCGTGGATCAGCCCCGTGTTGTCGTCCGTGTTGCCGCTGAGGAACGCCCAGTCGATGAACACCGAGCCGAGCAGCCCGATCAGCAGCAGGGAAACGAGCGTGCCGAGCACGGCGACCGAGGTACGGGCGGTCAGCCCGTGGCACATGTAGAGCGCGATCAGCATGATGGCGCTCGCCCCGACCACCGCGACGACCAGCGGGGTCGAACCCTGCAGGATGGCCGGGAGGATGAAGAGGGTCAGCACGCCGAAGCTGACCACCAGCGCGATCAGCGCGAACAGCCCGCGCATCCGCCCGACGACGACGACCGCGACCGCGAAGATGCCGGCGAGCAGCATCATCGGGAGCTTGCGGTTCACGTCGATCACCGAGTACTGGAGGTCGCGCGGTGCGTCCGGCGCGTACGCCACCACCACCTCCTGGCCGTCCTCCAGCTGCCGTGGCGCGCCCGGCTGGACGATCTCCACGAAGGTGCGGCCCTTGTCCGGGCCACTGGTGACCTCGACGGTGGCCTTCTTGCACTCACCGGTCTGCGCGGCCTGCGCCTCGCGGCCCTCGGGGGTGGAGGGGTTCGCGGTCGTCGGCACCTGCGCGGCGTTCACGGATTTGCAGTCGACCTGTTCGAGCGCGGTGACCACGCCCTGCTGGGTCTGCCGGTCGAAGCCCACCCCCGTGCGCTCGTGGCCGGGGGCGCCGCCCGGCCACAGGACCACCATGCCGATGAAGACGGCCGCGGCGAAGGGGATCAGTACGGCGGCGATGACCTTGCGCAGATGCTTCGAGACGGGGGCCGCCGGGCCGTGACTGTGGCTGTGGCCGTGGGAATGTCCCGAGCCGTGCCCCGATCCGTGACCTGAGCCGTGACCCGATCCGTGACCCGAGCTGTCACCCGAGCCGTCACCCGAGGACGGTCCCGGTACGTGACCGGCGGAGTGCCCGTCGGCGGGACCGGCGAGGTGCCCTGGCGAGTGCCCTGGCGAGTGCCCGGTGGGCTCCCCGGGGCTCGCATGCTCGTGGCCGTTGTGGCCATGGGTCTCTGTGGGCTCGGTGGGGGGCTGCGGCGAGGGCGTCACCAGCAGATCATCGCAAGAGATGAGGGGGCCCACTGTTCAGCACGCCATGGATGACGCTAGCGTGGGGGCACCTTTGCACAACGCGGGAGCTCGGAGCACCGGGCTGAGAGGACGCTGATCACCGTACGGGCATCACTGATGCGTACGGGAAGAGGCTGCGTCGACCGCCGAACCTGTTACCGGGTAATGCCGGCGTAGGGAGATCAGGTCTCATGACCATTCAGGACGCACGCACGCCTGCCGTCAGCCAGGACGCCGACGGCGGGACCGAGCGCCAGCCCGGCTGGCACAAGGGATACCTGGCGGGCTCCCGCCCCGACCTCCGGGTGCCGGTCCGCCAGGTCCACCTCACCAACGGCAAGGACGTGACGCTCTACGACACGTCCGGTCCGTACACCGACCCGCAGATCGAGACCGACGTCCGCCGGGGCCTCGCACCGCTGCGCGAGAACTGGATCATCAGCCGCGGCGACACCGAGGAGTACGCGGGCCGCCCCGTCCGCCCCGAGGACGACGGCATCAAGCACACCTCGCCCCGCGGCGGTCTCAAGAACCTCGACGCGGTCTTCCCGGGCCGCCCCCGGCAGCCCCGCCGCGGCCGTGGCGGCGCCGCCGTCACGCAGCTCGCGTACGCCCGCCGCGGCGAGATCACCCCGGAGATGGAGTACGTCGCGATCCGCGAGAACGTCTCCCCCGAGGTCGTCCGTGAGGAGATCGCCGCAGGTCGCGCGGTGCTCCCGGCGAACGTGAACCACCCCGAGATCGAGCCGATGATCATCGGCAAGCGGTTCCTGGTGAAGGTCAACGCCAACATCGGCAACTCCGCGGTCACCTCCTCCATCGAGGAGGAGGTCGACAAGATGACCTGGGCGACCAAGTGGGGCGCCGACACGGTCATGGACCTTTCGACCGGCCGCAACATCCACACCACCCGCGAGTGGGTGCTGCGCAACTCCCCCGTCCCGATCGGCACCGTGCCGCTCTACCAGGCGCTGGAGAAGGTCGACGGCCGCGCCGAGGACCTGACCTGGGAGATCTACAAGGACACGGTCATCGAGCAGGCCGAGCAGGGCGTCGACTACATGACGGTCCACGCCGGCGTGCTGCTGCCCTACGTGCCGCTGACCGCCCGCCGCAAGACCGGCATCGTCTCGCGCGGTGGCTCGATCATGGCCGCCTGGTGCCTGGCGCACCACAAGGAGAACTTCCTCTACACGAACTTCGAGGAGCTCTGCGAGATCCTCGCGACGTACGACGTCACGTACTCCCTCGGCGACGGCCTGCGCCCCGGCTCGATCGCGGACGCCAATGACGCGGCCCAGTTCGCCGAGCTGAAGACGCTGGGCGAGCTGAACACGATCGCCAAGCGCCACAACGTCCAGACGATGATCGAGGGCCCGGGCCACGTCCCGATGCACAAGATCAAGGAGAACATCGACCTCCAGCAGGAGATCTGCGAGGAGGCGCCGTTCTACACGCTCGGCCCGCTGACCACGGACGTCGCGCCCGCCTACGACCACATCACCTCGGGCATCGGCGCCGCGATGATCGCCTGGTGGGGCACCGCGATGCTCTGCTACGTCACGCCCAAGGAGCACCTGGGCCTGCCCAACCGCGACGACGTCAAGACCGGCGTCATCACGTACAAGATCGCGGCGCACGCCGCGGACCTTGCCAAGGGCCACCCGGGGGCGCAGGAGTGGGACGACGCCCTGTCCGACGCGCGGTTCGAGTTCCGCTGGGAGGACCAGTTCAACCTGGCTCTCGACCCGGACACGGCCCGTGAGTTCCACGACGAGACCCTCCCGGCCGAGCCGGCCAAGACCGCGCACTTCTGCTCCATGTGCGGTCCGAAGTTCTGCTCGATGAAGATCTCGCAGGACATCCGCCGCGAGCACGGTGGTGACCTGAAGGCCGAGGAGATCCAGGCGGGCATGGCGGAGAAGTCGGCGGAGTTCGCCGCTTCGGGCAGCCGCGTCTACCTGCCGCTGGCCGACTGAGCCTGCCGACCCCGACCCGACCCGATCGGCCTGACCGAGCCGACCGAGCGGACCGAGCCGACCGATGTGGACCCGCGACCCTATGGGGGGAGTCGCGGGCCCTCGTCGTGTCACGGCGCGGACCCCTGTCGTGCCACCGGCCCGCCCGGGGATCCAGGGGTGCGCAGGAGCGCTCTACTCCGGTTCGTGGTCCGGGCCGCCGAAGTCCGGGCTCGTGAAGTCCGGAGGGGTGTAGCCGGGCCGGGGGCTCTCCGAAGGGGATCCCGGGCTGGTGAAGTCGGGCCTGCTGTACCCCAGGTTGGGGATGCGGCCGGCCGCCGGTGTGCGGGGGGTGGGAAAGCCGGGGCCCGCGCTCGGGTCGGCCAGCGCGTCCCGCAGGAACGGCACGATGCCGCGCTCCAGAAGGGCGTGCCGCCAGGCCTCGCGGGCCCGTGCGACCTCGTCGGGTATCGCCTCGGTCTCGTCCGCCACCACCTCGGTCGCACTGTTGCGGACAGCCGTCACCAGCAGTCCGATCACGGCGAAGAGCAGGGCGACCGCGGTGAGCCCGCCGAAGAGCCAACCCGCCGTCAGCATGGTTTCGGCGAAGGCCGGTTCGGGTTCGATCATCTTCAGGATGTAGCCCACGAGCAGGAAGATCAGCATCGCGGTGCCCGCGAGGACGGGTGCGAGGACCGCGACCACGGCGCTGACGCCCGCCCCGCCACCGCTGCCCTGCTCGTCGTCCTCGTCCCCGGTCGTACGGGGCCCGGTCAGTGCTTCGTCGCGTCGTTCCTCGCGGACCTTCACGTAGTGGTCGTACTCGGCGGCGGCCGCGGCCGCCAGCAGTGCACTGGCCCCCTGGGCCATGGTGCGCAGCTGTTCGGCATTCAGTCGTTCGCCGAGCGTGGCGAGTTCCGGCCGCTCGTGCGCGGCGCGCAGCGCCTCGTCGACGAGCCGATCAAACTCCGGCCGGTCTTCGGTCAGCAGGTGCGGAGCGCTGGTCATGTGCATCCCCCGATGCTCCGTAGAAGCCGGTATGCCCGCGTAGACCCGGGCGCCGGCACAAACGGAGGAGAGCCTGCTACGGATAGAGCGATGGTAGAGCGCCCACGCCACGCCGTGACAGGGGCTTTCCGGAAATACCCCTCTCCGTAAGCTCTCAGTCGCTCAGGGGGAGTTGTACGACAAGCAGTTTGCCAGCCATCGTCACGCCGCCGTCCATCGCGATGGCGAGCCCCTCCGCGTACACGTGCGGGCCGTCCACGGCCTCGGGGCCGCGGGACTCGTCGCCGTCCTCCGTGCCCACTTCGCCGAGCAGGTACGGGATGGGGCTGTGCCCGTGCACGACGCGGCTGCCGCCGTAGGTGTCGAGGAGTTCGCGCACGGCCGCCGGGCCGCTTCCCTCGTCGCGGAAGGCGAACCGCTTGGTGAACTTGCGGAAGAGGTCCCAGGTGATGTCGGCGTCGCCGCGGTTGAGCAGCTCGTGGATGGTGTCGTTGACGTCCTCGATGGAGTCGCCGTAGTCGAGGTAGGCCGTGGTGTCGGAGTGCAGCAGCAGGTGGTCCTCCTCCAGGACGGCCGCGTCCAGGCGCGACATCCACTGCAGGTGGACGTCCTGCAGGCGCTCCATGTCGGTGCGCTGGCCGCCGTTGAGGAGCCATGCGGCCTGGAAGGTGGCCGTGCCGGCGCCGGAGACGACGGGGGTGTCGCCGAACCGCTTGGCGCCGATGAGCAGGAGCTCGTGGTTGCCCATCAGGGCCTTGCAGTAGCCGCCGGCGGCGGCGGCCTCGGCGGAGAGCCGCATGACGAGGTCGATGACGCCGATGCCGTCGGGGCCGCGGTCGGTGAAGTCGCCGAGGAACCAGAGGCGGGCGTTGCCTGCGGACCAGCGGTGCTCCGCGTCGATCAGACCCTGGGCCCGGAGTTCGGTGACGAGCTCGTCGAGGTAGCCGTGGACGTCGCCGACGACGTAGAGCGGGCCGGGGCCAGCGGCGTGGTCCTGGGGCACGTACTGGACCTGGACGGTGTCGCCGGGGCCGCCGAGCGGGCTGCGGCCGATGACCGGGAGGTCCCGGTAGGTCGGCGTGTAGCCCTCGGGGTCGCCCTCGTCGGGGCCCTTGGACATCGAGTGCGCGGGTTCGGCGTCGGGGCGTACCGGGTGCTGCGTGTCCGGGTACGGGGCCTGCGGCGCGGCCGGTTGCGGTGCGGCGGGCTGCGGCGCCGCCGGCTGGGGCGCGGGCACCTGCGGCGGGTAGCCGGGCTGCGGGGGGACGGCCGGGCGGTCGTCCTCGTAGTACGCCGGGTACTCGCCGTAGACGGGGGGCTCGCCGGGCAGCCCGGTGGATACGGCGTACAGGGCGGGTTCGGTAACTGGAACCCGGAAGTCCCGCAGCGTGTCCGTCCGCATCGCGGGTCCCTGACCGGCCCCCTGAGTCATCGACCCCTCCACCACCGTCGCGCTGCCGTACACCTGCGGACCCTCCTGACCTCCGGGGAGGAGGGTCCGTGATGTCGTGCGCCCATCATAGGAATGCGGCTCGCGCTCTGTGACGCACCAGGGGTGGTGAATCCTGTGCGGAGCCGATCGTTCCTACCGCTTTCGCCCGATATCGGTGTTGCTGAAATCTTCGGCCGGTCCTCGGTCAGTGCTCGGTTGGTGGTGTGTCGGTCGTCGGCCGGTCCTCGGCCGGCCGTTCGACCGGCCGACCGGACGGTCTGTCGGGTCAGTCCTGCGCAGGGGATCGGGGCGGGCTGACGGTGGTGCGGGGCTGCCTGCGCTGCGACGAGGTGCGGATGATGAGTTCGGTCGGCACGACCTGTTCGACGGGGCGCCCGGTGTTCACTCCCTCGATCGCGTCGATGAGGAGCTGCACGACGGCCGTGCCGATGCGACGCGGTTTGAGGGACAGCGTGGTGATGGGCGGTTCGGTGTTGGCGTAGACGGTGGACTCGCTGCAGCACACGAGCAGCAGGTCCTCGGGGACGCGCAGGCCGTAGCGCCGGGCGGCGGCGAGCAGGTCGGTGCCGTTGGGGTCGAAGAGCCCGTAGACCGCGTCGGGGCGGTCGGGGCGGGCGAGGAGCCGGTCGGCGGCGACGGCGCCCGCACACGGATCGTGGGCCGGGTAGGACTCGTAGACGGGGTCTTGGCCGACGCGCTCGCACCAGTTGAGGTAGGCGGTCGTGGAGAGCCGGGTGTAGGTGTCGGTGGTGGTTCCGGTCAGCAGTCCGATCCGGCGGGCTCCGGCGGCGGCGAGGTGGTCGAGCAGGCCGAGCACGGCGGCCTCGTGGTCGTTGTCGACCCAGGCGGTGACGGGTAGGGAGCCTGCGGGGCGGCCGTCGGAGACCACGGGCAGACCTTGGCGGACCAGTTCGGTGACGACGGGATCGTGGTCGGAGGGGTCGATGACGACGGTGCCGTCGAGGGCGACGTTGGACCACACGTCGTGGCGGGAGGTGGCGGGGAGGATGACGAGGGCGTAGCCGCGGGCGAGCGCGGCGGAAGTGGCGGCCCTGGCCATCTCGGCGAAGTAGGCGAATTCGGTGAAGGTGAAAGGTTCATCCCCGTACGTCGTCACGGTCAGGCCGATGAGGCCGGACTTGCCGGTACGGAGGGTGCGGGCGGCGGCCGACGGGCGGTAGCCCAGCCGGTCGGCCACCTCGCGAACGTGGCGGCGGGTGGCGTCGGGCAGCCGTCCCTTGCCATTGAGCGCGTCGGAGACGGTTGTGATGGAGACGCCCGCCGCGGCGGCCACGTCCCTGATGCCGGCCCGGCCCTGTCGGCCGGCGGCCCGCCGGGTGGTCTCGGTCCGGCTCACCTGATGCTTCCCTGCTGCTGTCATGGCGAGCCGATAGTAGGGCTCGGTGGGGAGGGTGGTCCGGGTGCATATGCACGCGTTGACAGGCACGTTTCTGCATGGTTCGCCACCCCCAATGACCTTGGAAACGAAGGCGTTTGATCGCTCAGGGTGAGTGTGGAGCTTGTCGTCGGGCCCGAGCATGCCAAAACGATGCGATCCCGGGCCGGTCTCAACTCACCTGCACGAGGGATGCGCGCCACGGCGCAGGCCACCGGCGCGCGCATATATGCGCGCGCTCCCCCGCATTCCAGGCGCCCCCATTCTCGGAACGGCGGAATCCTCATAAGGTGAGCAGTATTGAGTCGACGGCGACGTCGTACGGGACGGTCGAGGAGGACCTGCGGTGAGCGAGAAGAGCCCGAAGCTGCGCGCCGAGCTGGACGGCATTCCGACATACAAGCCCGGCAAGCCGGCTGCCGCGGGAGGGCCTGTCGCGTACAAGCTGTCCTCGAACGAGAACCCGTACCCGCCGCTGGCGGGGGTGCTGGAGAGCGCGGTCTCGGCGGCCGGGAACTTCAACCGGTACCCCGACATGGCCTGCACCGGCCTCGTGAACGAGCTCGCCGAGCGCTTCGGGGTGCCGGTCGAGCACATCGCCACGGGCACCGGCTCGGTCGGTGTGGCCCAGTCCCTGATCCAGTCGGCCGCCGGCCCGGGCGACGAGGTGATCTACGCCTGGCGCTCCTTCGAGGCGTACCCGATCCTCACGCAGATCTCGGGCGCGACCTCGGTGCAGGTCCCGCTGACCGACGGTGATGTGCACGACCTGGACGCGATGGCCGCGGCGATCACCGACCGGACCCGGCTGATCTTCGTCTGCAACCCGAACAACCCCACCGGTACGGCCGTGCGCCGCGCCGAGCTGGAGCGCTTCCTGGACCGGGTGCCCTCGGACGTCCTGGTGGTCCTGGACGAGGCGTACCGCGAGTTCGTGCGCGACGCGGACGTGCCGGACGGCATCGAGCTCTACCGCGACCGCCCGAACGTCGCCGTGCTCCGTACGTTCTCCAAGGCGTACGGGCTCGCCGGTCTGCGGGTCGGCTTCGCGGTGGCGCACGAGCCGGTGGCGGCGGCGCTGCGCAAGACGGCCGTGCCCTTCGGTGTGAGCCAGCTCGCGCAGGACGCGGCGGTGGCCTCGCTGCGCGCGGAGGACGAGCTGATGGGCCGCGTCGGGGCGCTGGTGGGCGAGCGCACGCGGGTCCGCGAGACGCTGGTCGCGCAGGGCTGGACCGTGCCGGACACGCAGGCGAATTTCGTGTGGCTGCGGCTGGGGGAGCGGACCGCCGCGTTCGCGGAGGCCTGCGAGAAGGCCGGTGTGGTGGTCCGGCCCTTCGCGGGCGAGGGCCTGCGGGTCACGATCGGTGAGACCGAGGCGAACGACCTCTTCCTGCACACGGCCGAGGCGTTCTTCAAGGAGCTCTAGAAGCTCTAGGGATCCAGGGAGCTCCGGGAGTACCGGAGCTCCGGCAGCTCTGGCAGCTCCGGGCGGTTCGGAGCCGCACCGTCCGCCGGCGATGTGCTGCCGGCCGGTCGGTCCGGACCGCTTCGGGGTGGCTCAGGCGAGTTCCACGCGGACGGGATCGCCGTCGCGGACGGTGGACAGCAGGCGGGGGTCGCCGTCGATCGAGCCGAGCACGTTGCACGGGCTCGCGAGGCGGCTCTCGCCCCCGCGCGAGATGGGTGTGGGGCCGTAGGGCAGCGCGAGGGCGTCGCCCTCGGTCCAGAACGCGACCGTGCCGGGATCGACGACCTGCCGGGCGTCGTCCTCCAGGGCGACGGAGACGCCGGTGTCGAAGTAGATCTCCTCGCCCCAGGTGTTGGCGGAGGCGGAGATCGGAAGGGCCTCGGCCAGCGCCTTGCTGGTCGGGGTCTCGTCGAGGGTTGCGGTGAGCTGGCCGGCGGGCCAGGAGATTCGTATCTGCATGAGCCGCATTCAACAATCTGTTGAATCGATTGGCTAGAGGGGTACCCCGCCCGAAGGTGACCGAGAGCGATGCGACATAATGCTTGTGAATGTGAACGCGTTCACAAGCGTGTCCCGCTTGCTCCCGAATTGAGTGGGACACAACAGGCAAGCTGCCGCTGTGACCACGGCGACCCGAAGGAGACGAGGACGTGGACCTAGCTTTGGCGCCGGAGACTTTGGCGCGATGGCAGTTCGGCATCACCACCGTCTATCACTTCCTCTTCGTGCCCCTGACGATCTCGCTCGCCGCGCTCACGGCCGGCCTGCAGACCGCGTGGGTGCGCACCGAGAAGGAGAAGTACCTCAGAGCCACGAAGTTCTGGGGAAAGCTTTTCTTGATCAATATCGCGATGGGTGTCGTCACCGGCATCGTCCAGGAATTCCAGTTCGGCATGAACTGGTCCGACTACTCGCGATTCGTCGGCGACATCTTCGGGGCCCCCCTGGCCTTCGAAGCGCTGATCGCCTTCTTCTTCGAGTCGACCTTCATCGGTCTGTGGATCTTCGGCTGGGACAAGCTGCCGAAGAAGATCCACCTGGCCTGCATCTGGATGGTGTCCATCGGCACCGTCCTGTCCGCCTATTTCATCCTGGCGGCCAATTCCTGGATGCAGCACCCGGTCGGGTACCGCATCAACGAGGAGCGGGGCCGGGCCGAGCTCACCGACTTCTGGCTCGTGCTGACCCAGAACACCGCGCTCACCCAGTTCTTCCACACGATCACCGCGGCCTTCCTGGTCGGTGGCGCGTTCATGGCCGGAATATCCGCCTACCACCTGGCGCGCAAGAAGCACGTCCCCGTGATGCGCAGCTCGCTGCGCCTCGGCCTGGTCGTCATGATCATCGCCGGTATGGGCACGGCGATCAGCGGTGACCTGCTCGGCAAGGTCATGTACAAGCAGCAGCCCATGAAGATGGCTGCCGCGGAAGCGCTGTGGGACGGCGAGGCGCCCGCGCCCTTCTCCGTCTTCGCCTACGGAGACGTCGACAAGGGCCACAACAAGGTGGCGATAGAGATCCCCGGCCTGCTGTCCTTCCTGGCCAACGACGACTTCACCTCCTTCGTCCCGGGCATCAACGACGTCAACAAGGCCGAGCAGGAGAAGTACGGCCCCGGCGACTACCGGCCCAACATCGCCGTCGCCTACTGGGGCTTCCGCTGGATGATCGGCTTCGGCATGGCCTCCGTCGGTGTCGGAGCGCTGGGCCTGTGGCTGACCCGCAAGCGGTTCATGCTGCCGGCCGGGCTGCGGACCGGGGAGGAAGAGGTACCGCACCTGGTGCTCTTCAAGAAGCCCCTGAGCCCGAAGTTCGCCAACCTGTACTGGATCGTCGCCCTCTGGACGATGGGCTTCCCGCTCATCGCCAACTCCTGGGGCTGGATCTTCACCGAGATGGGCCGCCAGCCCTGGGTGGTCTACGGAGTCCTGCGCACCAGGGATGCGGTCTCGCCGAACGTCTCCCAGGCCGAGGTGCTCACCTCGATGATCGGCTTCACGCTCCTGTACGCCGTGCTGGCCGTGATCGAGGTCAGGCTCCTCGTCAAGTACGTCAAGGCCGGACCGCCCGAACTCACCGAGGCAGATCTCAACCCGCCCACCAAGATCGGCGGGGACGACAAGAACCCCGACCGGCCGATGGCCTTCTCGTACTGAGGCCGAGGAGAGCACACCATGCAACTCCACGATGTCTGGTTCGTACTCATCGCCGTCCTGTGGACCGGCTACTTCTTCCTGGAGGGCTTCGACTTCGGAGTCGGCGTACTGACCAAGCTGCTCGCCCGTGACCGCACGGAGAAGCGGGTCCTGATCAACACGATCGGGCCCGTGTGGGACGGCAACGAGGTCTGGCTGCTCACCGCGGGCGGGGCCACTTTCGCGGCCTTCCCCGACTGGTACGCCACCCTCTTCTCGGGCTTCTACCTTCCGCTGCTGCTGATCCTGATCTGCCTCATCATCCGTGGCGTCGCCTTCGAGTACCGGCACAAGCGTCCCGAGGACCGGTGGCAGACCAACTGGGAACACGCGATCTTCTGGACCTCGCTGATCCCCGCGTTCCTGTGGGGCGTGGCCTTCGCCAACATCGTGCGCGGCGTGAAGATCGACGAGAACAAGGAGTACGTCGGCAGCTTCCTCGACCTGCTGAACGTCTACTCGATCCTCGGCGGCCTGGTCACCCTGACCCTCTTCACGTTCCACGGCACGGTCTTCACCTCGCTCAAGACCGTCGGTGACATCCGGGACCGCTCGCGCGAGCTGGCGACCCGGCTGGGCGTCGTCACGGCCGTACTGGCCCTGGTCTTCCTGATCTGGACCCAGGTCTCGCGCGGCGACGGAAACAGCCTGATCGCGATGGCCGTGGCGGTGCTGGCGCTGGTCGGGGCGCTCGGCTTCAACCTTGCGGGCCGTGAGGGCTGGTCGTTCGCACTCTCCGGGGTCACCATCGCGGCGGCCGTCGCGATGCTGTTCCTCACGCTCTTCCCGAACGTCATGCCGTCCTCGCTGGACGACGCCTGGAACCTGACCGTCACCAACGCCTCGTCGAGCCCGTACACCTTGAAGATCATGACCTGGTGTGCGGCCGTGGCCACCCCGCTCGTGCTGCTCTACCAGGGCTGGACGTACTGGGTGTTCCGCAAGCGGATCGGGACGCAGCACATCGTCGATGTGCACTGAGCCCCTGCGACGCATGACCTGCCTGTCCGGCTGACCTCCCCGAGGGGATGTTTCACGTGAAACCGATCGACCCGCGCCTGCTCCGGTACGCCCGTTCCACCCGCCTCTTCCTCGGGGCGGTGGTGGCCCTGGGTCTTGCCGGTGCGGGGCTGGTCGTCGGCCAGGCGATGCTGATCGCCGAGATCGTGGTCGGTGCCTTCGAGCAGGGGCAGGACGGCGCAGCGCTCCGGACGCCGCTGCTGCTCCTTGCCGCCGTGGCTCTCGGGCGCGCACTGATCACCTGGCTGACGGAGCTGGCCGCGCACCGGGCCGGCGCGGCGGTCAAGTCGGAACTCCGGGGAAGGCTGCTGGACCGGGCCGCGGAGCTCGGGCCCGGTTGGCTCACCGGGCAGCGGACCGGATCGCTGGTGTCACTCGCCACCCGGGGCGTGGACGCGCTCGACGACTACTTCTCCCGCTACCTGCCCCAGCTGGGGCTCGCGGTGGTCGTACCGGTGGCGGTGCTCGCCCGTATCGTCACCGAGGACTGGGTGTCGGCGGCCATCATCGTGGTCACGCTGCCCCTGATTCCCCTGTTCATGATCCTCATCGGCATGGCCACGCAGTCCCGGATGGACCGCCAGTGGCGGCTGCTCTCGCGGTTGTCGGGGCACTTCCTCGACGTGGTGGCCGGGCTTCCCACCCTGAAGGTCTTCGGCCGGGCCAAGGCCCAGGCCGAGTCGATCCGCAAGATCACCGACGACTACCGGCGCGCGACGATGCGGACCCTGCGCATCGCTTTCCTCTCCTCCTTCGCACTGGAGCTGTTGGCGACCCTGTCGGTGGCACTGGTGGCCGTGACCATCGGCATGCGGCTGGTCCACGGCGAACTGGACCTCTACACAGGACTGGTCATCCTGATCCTGGCTCCCGAGGCGTACCTGCCGCTGCGGCAGGTGGGGGCCCAGTACCACGCCGCCGCGGAAGGGCTGGCGGCCGCCGAGGAGATCTTCGAGGTTCTGGAGACCCCCACCGCCGGTCCCGCCGGCACGGCCGAGCTGCCGGTCGGCGCTCCCCTGCACATCGAGGTCGAAGGAATCGCCGTCCGCCACGAGGGCCGGGGCGAGGACTCGCCCCGGCCGGTTTCGCTGACGGTCGGGCCGGGGGAGTGCGTGGCCCTCACGGGCCCGAGCGGGGCCGGGAAGTCCACGCTGCTCCAGGTTCTGCTGGGGTTCGTGAAGCCGACCGCCGGGCAGGTCCGGGTCGCGGGCGTGGACCTGGCCGAGCTGTCGCCGGCGCACTGGCAGGAGCAGATCGCGTGGGTGCCGCAGCGGCCGCACCTGTTCGCGGGGACGATCGCCGAGAACGTACGGCTGGCCCGCACGGGGGCCCCCGACGCCGATGTGGCCGAGGCGTTGAAGGACGCCGGGGCCTGGGAGTTCGTGAGCGCGCTGCCGCGCGGGGTGGAGACCCCGCTGGGTGAGGGCGGTGTGGGACTGTCCGCCGGACAGCGCCAGCGGCTGGCCCTGGCACGCGCGTTCCTGGCGGACCGGCCCGTGCTGCTGCTGGACGAGCCGACGGCGGCGCTGGACGGCGAGACCGAGGCGGGGATCGTGGAAGCGGTCCGGAGGCTCTCTGCGGGGCGGACCGTGCTGCTGGTCGTGCACCGGCCTGCGCTGCTCGCCGTCGCGGACCGGGTGGTGCCGTTGACCGCGGGAGACGGCCCGGAGGGGGACCCGGCCGTGCGGCCACTCCCCCGCCGCGCCGCTTCCCCGGACGGCGGCGGGTTCCGGTCCCCCGGAGACCTCGGTGACCTCGGTGACCACGTCCCGGACGCCGGGGAGTGGATCCTCGGCGCCGCACCCGAGCGGGTGCGCATCGGTGGCGGGACGGCCCCGGGTGCGGTCGGCTCGAGTGCTGCTGGTGATCCGCTGCGGCGGGTACGGGCGGTGGCCAGGGCATGGCAAGGGCGTTTCAGGCTCGGGCTGTTGCTCGGGGCGCTGGCCGTCGGATGCAGCGTCGGCCTGATGGCCGTGTCGGGCTGGCTGATCTCGCGGGCCTCGCAGCAGCCGCCCGTGCTCTATCTGATGGTGGCCGTCACGGCCACCCGCGCCTTCGGGATGGGCCGCGCCGTCTTCCGGTATGCCGAGCGGCTCGTCTCGCACGACGCCGTGCTGCGGATGCTCGCCGACCTGCGGGTCTCGGTGTACCGCCGGCTGGAGCGCATCGCGCCCGCCGGACTGCGCGAGCACCGGCGCGGGGACCTGCTGGCCCGGCTGGTGGCCGACGCCGATGCACTGCAGGACTACTGGCTGCGGTGGCTGCTGCCCGTCGGCACCGCCGTGCTCGTCGGAACCGGCTCGGTCGCCTTCACCGCCTGGCTGCTGCCAGGGGCCGGAGCAGTACTGGCCGTCGGACTGCTCGCCGCCGGTATCGGGGTGCCGCTGGTCAGCGGTGCCTGCGCCCGCCGGGCGGAGCGAAGGCTCGCGCCCGCCCGGGGCGAACTCGCGACCCGAGTGGCCGATGTGCTCACCGGGACCGCGGAGCTGACCGTGGCCGGCGCGCTGGGGGACCGTAAGGGCCGGGCGCGGGAGAGCGACCGCCTGCTGACGCGCATCGCCGCACGGGGCTCGGCCGCGGCCGGGCTCGGCAGCGGCCTGTCGGCCCTGGTGTGCGGGCTCACCGTCGTGGCCGCCGCGGCCGTGGCCGCGAACGCCGTCCACGACGGTCGGCTGTCCGGGGTGGCCATGGCCGTCGCGGTCCTGACCCCGCTGGCCGCCTTCGAGGCCGTGAGCGGACTTCCGCTCGCCGTCCAGTACCGCCAGCGGGTACGCCGTAGCGCCGAGCGGGTCTACGAGGTCATCGACGCGCCCGTCCCGGTCGCCGAGCCGGAGCAGGCGGCCGCAGCCCCGGCCTCGCCGTTCCCGCTGCGGCTGACCGGGCTCACCGCCCGTCACCCCGGCCAGGAGCGTGCCGCACTGCGGGACCTGGACCTGACGCTGGAGGCCGGACGTCGCATCGCCGTCGTCGGCCCCTCGGGCTCCGGCAAGACCACGCTGGCCCAGGTCCTCCTCCGGTTCCTCGACCCGGCCGAAGGCGGGTACAGCCTGGGCGGGAGCGACGCGCGCACGCTCGACGGCGACGACGTACGCGCCCTCGTGGGGCTGTGCGCCCAGGACGCCCACATCTTCGACAGCTCGGTACGGGAGAACCTGCGTCTGGCCCGGACCGGGGCGAGCGAGGAGCAGCTGCGGGAGGCACTGGCCGCGGCCCGGCTGCTGGAGTGGGCCGACGGCCTTCCGGACGGGCTGGACACGCTGGTCGGCGAGCACGGCGAGCGGATCTCGGGCGGTCAGCGCCAGCGACTGGCCCTGGCCCGGGCGTTGCTCGCGGACTTCCCCGTACTGGTCCTGGACGAGCCGGCCGAGCACCTGGACCTGGCCACGGCCGACGCCCTGACGGCGGATCTGCTGGCCGCGACCGAGGGCCGGACCACCGTGCTGATCACGCACCGGCTGGCCGGCCTGGAGGCGGTCGACGAGGTGCTCGTGCTGGACCGCGGAGAGGTCGTGCAGCGCGGCCCGTACGCGGAGCTGGCAGTCACCGAAGGGCCGCTGCGGCGGCTGCTGGAGCGTGAAAGGGCAACGGACGGGACTTTGGCCAACTTTCCCCGCCAATAGGGACTAACTAGTCTCAAGACCATGTCAGCGCAGCAGCCGCAGGAATCCTCGGATTCCTCACCGGATCCATCGCCGGGAACACCGGTGCCCCACGGATCGCCGGACCCGCTGGTGGCCGCCGCCCAGGCCACCAGGAGTCTGCACGGCCTGTCCACCGAGCTCACGGCCCGGGTACCGCAACTGCTGGAGGCCATGAGGTCGGTAGGGACCGGGCTTGAGCTGCACTCCACGCTGGACCGCATCTGCGAGACGGCGGCCGAGCTCGCGGACGCCCGCTACGCGGCGATCGGCGTCGTGGACACGGAGGGGCGCGGGCTCTCGGACTTCGTCACCCACGGGATCAGCTCCGCACAGGCACGGAAGATCGGACACCGTCCTGACGGGAAGCGGGGCCTGCTCGGAGCGCTGATCGCGCACTCCGACACGGTGCGGCTCGCCGATCTGGCGAAGGACCCGCGCTCGG
This sequence comes from Streptomyces sp. NPDC054932, assembly GCF_053610205.1. Classification (NCBI taxonomy): domain Bacteria; kingdom Bacillati; phylum Actinomycetota; class Actinomycetes; order Kitasatosporales; family Streptomycetaceae; genus Streptomyces; species Streptomyces sp. NPDC054932. The sequence goes on from NZ_JBSGXU010000002.1 coordinate 42,803, forward strand.
CGGGGTTCCCGCCGCACCACCCGCCCATGAAGACCTTCCTCGGGGTGCCGATCCGGGTCCAGGGTGAGATCTTCGGCAATCTCTATCTCGCGGAGAAGAACGGCGGCGGCGAGTTCAACGACTACGACATCCACATGGTCCGGGTGCTCGCCACCGAGGCGGGGATCGCCATCGGCAACGCCCGGCTGTACGAGGCCGCCACCCAGCGGGAGCGGTGGATCGACGGCTCGGTGGCCGTCACCACCGCTCTTCTGTCCGGCGGGGACGCCGACGACGCCCTCGCCGTGGTCGCCGAACAGGCCCGCCGACTGGCCGATTCCGCCGCGGGGATCGTCATGCTCCCGGCCGAGGAGGGCGGGATGGAGATCGTCGCCGTCTCTGCCGACCACCCGGCCACCTCGCTCGGCGTGGTGATCCCGGCCGGGAGTCCGGTGGTGGACAGGCTCCTGGAGGGCGAGCCGGTCTTCGTGGACGACGCCGCGTCCGACCCCCGCATGGCCGGCAGGCTCACCCGCCAGTACGGCCCCTGCATGCTGCTGCCCCTGCAGAGCGGCGGGCGGGTCCTGGGGGCGCTGGTCACCCCCCGGGCCCGCAGCGGACGTCCCTTCACCGAGGCCGAGCGGACGCTGGCCACGCAGTTCGCCTCACAGGCGGCGCTCGCCCTGATGATGGCCGAGGCGCAGCGCGACCGCGAGCGGCTGGCGGTGTTCGAGGACCGCGACCGGATCGCCCGCGACCTGCACGACCTGGTCATCCAGCGGCTCTTCGCCACCGGGATGATGCTGGAGGTCGCCCAGCGCCGGTCCATCGTGCCGGAGGTGCGTGACGGTGTGGGCAAGGCCGTGGACGAACTGGACGTGACGATCCAGGAGATCCGCACCGCGATCTTCGCCCTTCAGCAGGGCCCGGCGGAAGCCCCGTCCGGGTTGCGCACCCGGGTGCTCCGGGAGATCAACATGGCCGCCGTACCCCTGGGCTTCAAGCCCGCGCACCGCTTCCTCGGTCCGATCGACGCGGTCGTCGGCGAGCTGGTGGGCAAGAACCTGATCGCCGCGCTGCGGGAGGCCCTTTCCAACGCCTTCCGCCATGCCGAGGCGACCCGGATCGAAGTGGTGCTCGACTCCACCATCACGCTCGCCGACGGCCGGCCGGGGGTCAGGCTGGAGGTCGCCGACGACGGGGTGGGCATCCCCGAGGGCGGCCGCCGCAGCGGGCTGCGGAACTTGCGTCGGCGGGCCGAGTCGCTGGGCGGCGCGAGTTCGTACGGCCCGGGCATCGGCGAGGACGGCGGCGGGACCACAGTGGTGTGGGAGGCCCCGCTGCAGCCCGCTGTCTAGGGGTGCCCTGCCGATCGTGCCGGGCTCGCCCTGGACGGCCTAGACCTGCTGCTGCGCGGTCCGTTCGGCGAGGATGCGCTCGATGACGAGAGCGACCCCGTCCTCGTTGTTGGCGACCGTGCGACCGGACGCGGCCGCGATCACATCGGGGTGGGCGTTGCCCATCGCGTACGAGGTGCCCGCCCAGCTGAGCATCTCCACATCGTTCGGCATGTCACCGAAGGCGACCACCTCGGCGGGGGAGATGCCCCGCTCGGCGCAGCACAGTGCGAGGGTGCTCGCCTTGGACACGCCCGGCCCGCTGACCTCCAGCAGGGAGGTGGGGCTGGAGCGGGTGATCGACGCGTGCTCGCCGACGGTGGAGCGCGCCAGCGTCAGGAACTCGTCCGGGGCCAGCTCGGCGTGGTGCGCCAGCAGCTTGAGCACGGGTGCGGCGCTTTCGTCCGTGTCCTCGTGCAGCAGCTTCTCGGCGGTGGCGACCCTGGCGCCCGGGTCCTTGAAGAAGGGCGGGTAGGCCGGCTCGTAGTTGATGCCGGTGGTCAGCTCGACCGCGAAGGAAGTGCCGGGTGCCGCGGCCCGCAGGGCATCGACGACGGCGAGTGCGGTCACTCGTGGCAGGGGCCTGACCTGAACGAACTCCCGTCCGGCGTGGAGATCGACCACTGCCGCGCCATTGGCGCAGATCGCGAGGCCGTGGCCGTGGACATGGTCGCTGACCACGTCCATCCAGCGGGCCGGGCGGCCGGTGACGAAGAAGACCTCGATCCCGGCCTCCTCGGCGGCGGCGAGTGCGGCAACGGTGCGCGGTGAGACGGACTTGTCGTCGCGCAGCAGGGTGCCGTCGAGGTCGGTGGCGATGAGCCGGGGCGTGGGGGTTGGCCCGTCAGGGCGCTGGGGAGCCGAGGTCACGGCTCCATCTTCGCCCATGGCCGGGAGCGTCCCGACCATGGGCGGGGAGGCTGCGACCTCGGGCGATGTTTCACGTGAAACGCCGATGTTTCACGTGAAACATCGGCTCACCGTAGGCTCCAAGCATGAGTCTGCGTCTGAGCACGGTGATCCTTCCGGTACGTCGATGGCACGAGGGAGGCCGCGATCAGTGGCTCCGGGCTGAGCAGCTCGGATTCCACACGGCCTATACCTACGACCACCTGTCCTGGCGGACGTTCCGCGACGGTCCGTGGTTCGGTGCGGTGCCCACCCTGACCGCGGCGGCCGCCGCCACCGAGCGGATGCGTCTGGGCACGCTCGTCACCTCGCCGAACTTCCGTCACCCGGTGACCCTCGCCAAGGACCTCATCAGCCTGGACGACATCTCCGGCGGACGCATCACCCTCGGGATCGGTGCCGGTGGCAACGGCTTCGACGCGACTGCGCTGGGCCAGGAGGCCTGGTCCCCGCGCGAGCGCGCCGATCGCTTCGCCGAGTTCGTGCCGCTGCTGGACCAGCTGCTGACCGAGGGCTCGGTGAGCCACGAAGGCACTTTCTACTCCGCGGTGGAGGCCCGCAACATCCCCGGCTGTGTGCAGCGGCCGCGGCTGCCGTTCGCGGTCGCCGCGAACGGGCCGCGCGGTATGCGGCTCGCTGCCCGGCACGGTCAGGCCTGGGTGACCACGGGCGACCCGAAGCTCTTCGAGGAGGGCACGCCCGAGCAGTCCCGGGAAGCCCTGCGCGGGCAGCTCGAACGCCTCGGCAAGGCCTTCCTGGAAATCGGGCGGGACCCTGAGCCCGTGGAGAAGATCCTTCTGACCGGTTTCACGCCGGAGGCCAACACCGTGCTGGAGTCCCTGGACGCGTTCGTCGACTTCGCAGGCCGGCACCGCGAGCTGGGCTTCACCGAGCTGGTGATCCACGCCCCGATCCCGGACTCCGATTTCGCCTCCGACGAGGCCGTCTTCGAGAAGATCGCCACCGAGGCCCTGGCCCAGCTCGACAGCTGATCCGCCGGTCGTCGCCGCCCCTCACGAGGGGCGGCGACGATCAGGACACCCCTCGGGGTGCGTCCGTCAGGCGCGAGCGGGCGCTCCGCCGATGGCGGGAGCCAAAGGGCAGGTCGACCTCCGGCAGCGCCCGGGCCTCGTCGATCAGCGCAGAGACGTGCGGCGCCGGATCCGCCCCGACGACCGTGAGGTGCCCGGTCGAGGGCATGGCGCGCGGTCATCATCGCGTCCACTGCGTTCTGCTGGAGCTCGCGGACGCAGACGTGCGACCTGGAGCAGAGGTGGTGGGAGCCACCGGAACTACTGGAAGCGGAGGAACTGCGGCGGTACGACGTCCACCAGCCACACTCCGTTGGCGCTGATCCTGAAGACGTGACCGGCCGCGCGCATCGCTCCTGCGTCGACGCTGAGCACGACGGGCCGGCCGCGTCGCGCGCCGACCCGGGTGGCGGTCTCCCGGTCGGGGGACAGGTGCACGTGGTGGCGGGCCATCGGGCGCAGGCCCTCGGTGCGGATCGAGTCCAGGGCTGCGGCGACGGTGCCGTGGTACAGGTACGCGGGCGGTTCGGCCTCCGGAAGATCAAGGTCCACGGCGACGGTGTGCCCCTGGCTGGCCCGGATCCGGGTGCCGTCGACAGCGAACCGCTGCTTGTCGTTGGCGGCGACGACATGGTCGAGCTCGCCCCGGCTGAAGTGGAAGCCGTGCGCGGCCGCCGCGCGCAGGAGGTCGTCGATCTCCACCCAGCCGTGGGGGTCGAGCACCAGTCCGATCCGTTCCGGCTGGTGGCGCAGGTGTTTCGAGACGTACTTCGACACCTTCACGGTGCGTCTTTCATCCATGGCTCCAGCGTGCCGGGTCGGGACGGTCCGATGCAGGGATTTTCCGTGGGCGACCGGTGGTGGACCCCCTCTATCGCCATTCCAAGATGCGGAATATATTTTCCGCTGCCACTTCTGCTCAGGGGGAGAAACCATGACAGCCCAACCCTCACTGTCACGCCGTGCCGCTGCCGAGCTGATCGGTACGGCCGGTCTGCTCGTGGTCGTCATCGGCTCAGGGCTCAAGGCCGCCGAGCTCAGCCGCGACACCGGTGTCGCCCTCATCGCCAACTCGTTCGCCTCGGCCATTGGCCTCGGGCTGATCATCACCCTCTTCGGGCCGCTGTCCGGCGCCCACCTCAACCCGGTGGTCACCCTCACCTCGTGGTGGTTCCGGCGCACCGGCGGCGAGGGGCTGGGCGGCCGCGAGGCGCTCGTCTACACCGCGGCGCAGAGCGCGGGAGCCATCGGCGGCGCCCTCCTCGCGGAAGTCATGTTCGGCCGGACGCCGGGCACCTTCGCCACCCAGGTGCGCGACGGCGGTCACCTGCTCATCGGCGAGGTGGTCGCCACCGCCGGTCTCGTCCTCCTGATCCAGGGCCTCGGTCGCATCGGGCGCCCCAGGCTCATCCCGGCGGCGGTCGCGGCGTACATCGCGGCCGCGATCTGGTTCACCTCCTCCGGGTCCTTCGCCAATCCGGCCGGCACCATCGGGCGCAGCTTCAGCGACTCCTTCACCGGCATAGCGCCGCAGTCGCTGCCCGGATTCGTCGGTGCCCAGCTGGTCGGCGGGATCCTCGGCCTGGCCCTGGCCGCGCTCCTGTACGGGACCGGGTCCGGCCGGACCGCGAAGCGGGCGGCGGCAGGGACAGGGGCGGCGACGGTCGAGACCGTTCCGGCGGCCCTGCCGGAGACGGGGCCGGCGGACGGAGCGAGTTCCGCCAAGGCGGCGTACGAGACCGTCGGATGAGACCGCGTCTCAGTTGCCCACAGGAAAAGGGGACTTGTCCACAGCCGTTTGGGCGGGTTTTGACGGCAAACGCGTGATCCGCCCTGTGGAACCTGTGGACTAAGCCCGACCTGCCGTAACCGTTCCCACCGGCGTCACCGCTCGCCCCGGCGCGCCAGGTCGTTCATGGTCCGGGCCTGGAGCTCCCGCTCCGTCGCGGCCCGGACGAACTCCGCCACGTGATCGGCACCCACCAGCTCCTGCACCGCCCGTACGGTCCCGGCCGGCAGTGCCACCGGCGAGGGCCCCGCCGGTCCCGGCGTACCGGCCGCCCCCAGGTGCTGCTGCAGATGCCGGGTCGCGAAGAGCCGCATCGCCCGGGCCAGCTCCGCGTCCACGGTCTGCTGGGCCAGCGGCCGCAGCCGTCGCACCATCGTCGCCGCCTCCGCCGCATCCGCGTCCGTGGGCGGTACCTGCCCGAGATAGCGCGCGAAGACGTGCTCGGTGGTGAACTCCAGGAACCGTGAGGCGATGTGCTCCACCTGGCCCCGCAGTTCCCGCAGGTGCCCGGTGATCGCCGACAGCGGCACCCCGGCCGCGTACAGCTCGGCGGCCACGGCCAGCTCCTGCGGGGAGGGCACGTGGAACTCGTCCGGGCGCCCCGGGATCCGCTCCAGCACCCCGAGCTCGCACGCCTCGTCCACCGCGTCGTCGTCCGGCCTGCCTCCGAACCGCTCGTTCAGCTCCTCCCGGCTGATCCGGGCCGCCTCCTCGTCGGTCCACGGCCCGTGCACCTCGGCGACCAGCCCGAGGACGCCGCCCAGACCGCGGCCCGCGTCCCAGGCCTCCAGCAGTTCCTTGATGGAGGCCAGGGTGTAGCCGCGGTCCAGCAGGTCTGCGATCTGCCGCAGCCGCGCCAGATGCGTGTCCCGGTAGACGTTGGAACGGCCCCGCCGCTCCGGCTTCGGCAGCAGACCACGGTCCTGGTACGCACGGATCGTGCGCACTGTGGCCCCGCTGTGGTGTGCCAGATCCTCGATCCGGTACTCGGCTACCGCCTGATCGGACAATCCCGGCTCCCTACGACATCGCGGCTCGGCCGACCGCGCCCGCTGCGGCCCGGGCGGCAGGTGAAGCCGCAAGGTACTCGACAGCCCTGCGCAGCGAGCCCTCCTGCGAGGGATGGTACGACCGCCGGAAGTAGCGGGGTATGGCCGTGCCGAGCTCTCTCCACGTGGGCAGGAGTCCCTTGGCCACCGCACGGTTGTGCGCGCGGAGCGAGTAGCGCAGCCGGCCGCCCAGTTCGGGGTCGGTGACCAGTGGCAGGCCCTCCTTGAGCACCTTCACGAACCACCGCTCTCCGGCGGGCAGCAGCAGGTGCAGCACGTGACGTGGGTGGCGGTGGGCTCGTCCGGTATCCAGTGCAGCGGGGTGGCCTTCCAGTCGAAGGCCACCCGGCGCGGAACGATCGGGTGCCCGGGCCCGCTCACAACTTCGGCTCCAGCCTCGCGATGCGTCGCAGGGCGCGCGGGGCGAAGCGGGACATCCACAGGGCGCCCTTGGACTCGGGCGTCACCGGTACGACGGCCTCGTTGCGCACGACCGCCCGCAGGATCGCGTCGGCGACCTTCTCCGGCGGGAAGTTGCGCAGCCCGTAGAGCCGCGAGGAGCGTTCCTGGCGCCGCTTCTCCTCGGCCTCGTCCACCCCGGCGAAGCGTGAGGTGGCGGTGATGTTGGTGTTGACGATGCCCGGGCAGATCGCGGAGACGCCGATCGACTTCGAGGCCAGTTCCGCGCGCAGGCACTCGGACAGCATCAGCACGGCGGCCTTCGAGGTGCTGTAGGCGGGCAGGGTCCTGGAGGGCAGATAGGCGGCGGCCGAGGCGGTGTTGACGATGTGCCCGCCCTGGCCCCGCTCGGCCATCTGCCTGCCGAAGATCCGGCAGCCGTGGATGACGCCCCACAGATTGACGTCCAGGACCTTCTTCCAGTCCTCGGTGGTCGTGTCGAGGAAGGCCCCGGACAGCCCGATCCCGGCGTTGTTGACCAGGACGTCCACGATTCCGTACTCGGCGGCGACCTTCGCCGCGAGCTTCTCCATCGCCTGCTCGTCGCTGACGTCCACGCACTCGGCCCAGGCCTCGGCGGCGCCGACGAGGCGGGCCATGTCGGCCGTGCGCGCCGCACCCTCGGCGTCGCGGTCGACGGCCACCACCCTGGCCCCGGCCTCGGCGAAGGCGAAGGCGGTGGCCCGGCCGATGCCGCTGGCCGCGCCGGTGACCAGGACGAGCTGCCCCGCGAACCGGTCGGCGTACTTGCCGGGTGCCTTCTGCTCCGGCGCCCGAGTCGCGGGCTCCTCGCGGTCGGTGACGAACTCGGTGATCCAGGCGGCCAGCTGGTCGGGCCGGGTCCGGGGCACCCAGTGCTTGGCGGGCAGGGTCCGCCGCAGCAGGTCCGGGGCCCACCGCTCCAGGCCGTCGTAGAGCCGCTCGGACAGGAAGGCGTCCCCGGTCGGGGTTATCAGCTGCACCGGCACGTGGGCGTACGCGTCGGGGCGCGGTCGGCGCAGTCGCGGTCGCACGTTGTCGCGGTAGAGCCAGGCGCCGTGTGCCGCGTCCGAGGGCAGCGAGTCCGTCGGATAGGAGCCGGCGGGAACCTTCTCGATGCGCTGGAGCATCGAGGGCCACCTCTTGCCGAGCGGCCCGCGCCAGGCGAGCTCCGGCAGCACGGGGGTGTGCAGCATGTAGACGTACCAGGACTTGGCGCCCTGGCCGAGGAGCTGCGCCGCCGCACGCGGGGTGGGCCGCGCCATCCGCTTCTTGATCCAGTGTCCGAAGTGGTCGAGGGAGGGCCCCGACATCGAGGTGAAGGAGGCGATCCGGCCCTCGGTGCGGCCGACCGTCGCGAACTCCCAGCCCTGTACGGAGCCCCAGTCGTGGCCGACCAGGTGCACGGGCCGGTCCGGGCTCACCGCGTCCGCCACCGCCAGGAAGTCGTCGGTCAGTTTCTCGAGGGTGAAGCCGCCGCGCAGCGGCTGCGGCGCGGTGGAGCGCCCGTGGCCGCGTACGTCGTAGAGCACCACGTGGAAGCGGGCCGCGAGCCGCTCGGCGACCTCCGACCAGACCTCCTTGCTGTCCGGGTAGCCGTGCACCAGCATCACCGTCGGCCGGCCCGTCTCGCCGAGCTCGACGACGCACAGCTCGACCCCACCGGTGCCCACCCGGCGCTCGCGCGCACCCGCCAGACCCACTGCCCCTGCTCCGTTCATTCCGCTCATGCTGCCTTCTCCTCGGCCCAGCGCCGCACGTGCGGCAGATCGTCGTCCAGCCAGTACGCGCTCTCTTCGGGGTCCCGGGAGTCGGTGACGACCAGGATCTCCTCGAACTTCGCGCCGGTGCCCCGGAACCCGAGGTGCGGTTCCACCGCCCACAGGCCGGGCTGCGGCGGATGGTCGGAGAAGTGGTAGGGGCTCCACAGCGGGGACCAGCCCTCGCGGTGCCCGTGCAGGGCGTCACTCGCCAGCCCCTTGAGGGACTGGGTGCCGAATCCGAAGGCGGTCGGAGACCAGCGCCGCTCCCTGACCCGGTCGATCTTGTGGGCGATCACGCCGAAGGGGTAGGCCCGGTGCCGGTTGGCGTACCCCTGCCGGGTCATCAGCCGTTCGACGTTCTCGTAGATCTCGCGCAGGGAGCGGCGCTCACGCACCTGTTCCAGGATCAGCACCCGGTGCGCCTGGAGATCGGCCATGAGCCGGTCCTGCACCGGATTCAGCCCGAGGCTGCCCGAATAGCCGATGTCGGCCGCGTAGCCCTTGTGGACGGGTGCCATGTCGAGGATGAACGGCATCCCCGGCTCCAGCTTCCGGTTGGTCGGGAAGAACTGCAGCGGGATCCTGAAGTTCGCGAAGGCGGTGCGGTCCCCGAACCAGGCGAAGGGCAGGTGGAACCAGTCCCGCACCCCGCGTTCCCGAAGCCACTCGCGCTGCATGCGCGCGGCCTCGCGCTCGGTCACTCCGGGCCGCAGCTGGGCCGCGACGGCCTCGGCGCACTCGTACGAGAGGCGCTGCACCTCTCTGAACCCGCTCAGGTCGGCGGAGAGTCGTCCGGACCGAGCGGTGCGTTGCTTGGTGTCCCCAGCCATGTCAGCCGTCCATCCGTGTAGCCGTACGCGCCCGTAAGTTGACACTGATGAATGTGACAATGACCGGAGATCACGTCAAGGGTCGTGCACGGACCTGTGGACGAAGTTGTCGCGTTCACATCAGCCTCCAGTACGGGCATGTACGCCTGAAGGCTGAGACAGGATCCAGCTCCAGGTCTGACGTCTCACGAGAGCTGCGCCACTAACGTCGAACCCGTGACTGTCATCGCGACCGAAAGCCTGAGCAAGCGGTACCCCCGAGTGACCGCCCTCGACCGGCTCTCCCTGGACATCGGGCCTGGTGTGACCGGCCTCGTTGGTGCCAACGGAGCCGGCAAGTCCACGCTGATCAAGATCCTGCTGGGACTGTCCCCCGCCACCGAGGGCAGCGCCGCCGTGCTCGGCCTCGACGTCCGCACGCATGGCAGCGCCATTCGTGAACGCGTCGGCTACATGCCCGAGCACGACTGCCTGCCACCCGACGTCTCGGCCACCGAGTTCGTCGTCCACATGGCGCGCATGTCCGGGCTGCCGCCCACCGCGGCCCGTGAGCGCACCGCCGACACCCTGCGCCACGTCGGGCTGTACGAGGAGCGCTACCGCCCCATCGGCGGCTACTCGACCGGCATGAAGCAGCGCGTCAAGCTCGCCCAGGCCCTCGTCCACGACCCCCAGCTGGTGCTCCTCGACGAGCCGACCAACGGCCTGGACCCGGTCGGCCGCGACGAGATGCTCGGCCTGATCCGCCGCATCTACACGGACTTCGGCATCTCCGTCCTGGTCACCTCCCACCTTTTGGGCGAGCTGGAGCGGACCTGCGACCACGTGGTGGTCGTCGACGGCGGCAAGCTGCTGCGCTCCAGCTCCACCAGCGACTTCACCCAGATCACCACGACCCTCGCGGTCGAGGTCACCGACTCCGACACCCACCCGGACGGCGCCGCCGCGCTGCGCAAGGCGCTCACCGCGGTGGGCATCACCCTGCACGCCGGAGAGGAGCAGGGTCTGCCTGGAGCCGGGCACATCCTCCTCGTCGAGGCCAGCGGAGAGGAGACGTACGACACCGTCCGCGACACCGTCGCCGACCTGGGCATCGGTCTGGTCCGCATGGAGCAGCGCCGTCACCACATCGCGGAGGTCTTCCGCGACAACGAGCAGCCCTCGTTCACCGTCCAGCAGAAGGGAGCCGGTTCCGATGGCGCCTGACACCTCGACCCAGATCCACAACATCGGCTACCGGTCCTACGACGGACCCCGGCTCGGCCGCGCCTACGCCCGCAAGTCGCTGTTCTCGCAGTCCCTGCGCGGCGCCTACGGACTCGGCCGCTCCGCCAAGTCCAAGGTCCTGCCGATGCTCCTCTTCGCGGTGATGTGTGTGCCCGCGCTGATCATCGTCGCGGTCGCCATCGCGGTGCCCGGCTCCACCGACCTGCCGATCAAGTACACGACGTACGCCCTGACCACCCAGGTGATCATCGGCCTCTTCCTCGCGTCCCAGGCACCGCAGTCGGTCTCGCGCGACCTGCGCTTCAAGACGGTGCCGCTCTACTTCTCGCGGCCCATCGAGCGCGTCGACTACGTGGTGGCCAAGTACGCCGCCATGGCCTCGGCCCTGTTCATCCTCACCGCGACCCCGCTGCTGATCATGTGGATCGGCTCGCTCCTGGCGAAGTTCGACTTCTCCCACCAGACCAAGGGATTCGGGCAGGGACTCGTGTCGGTGCTGCTGCTGTCGCTGCTCTTCGCGGGCCTCGGCCTGGTCATGGCCGCGCTCACCCCGCGCCGCGGGTTCGGCGTCGCCGCGATCATCGCGGTGCTCCTGATCCCGTTCGGCGCGGTGACAGCGGTCCAGGGCATCTCGTACAGCACCGGGAACACCGGCGCCATCGAGTGGATGGGCCTGTTCTCCCCGATCACCCTCATCGACGGCGTACAGACCGCGTTCCTCGGCGCGACCTCCGCCTTCCCCGGCGGCGAGGGTCCCTCGGCCGGCACCGGCGTCGTCTACCTGATCGTCGCCCTCGGCCTCATCGCCGGCTCCTACGCCGCCCTGATGGCCCGCTACCGGAAGGCCGGGCTGTGACCACCATCGACATCGACCACACCTCCCGCTGGTTCGGGAACGTCGTCGCCGTCAACGACGTGACCATGAGCATCGGACCCGGTGTCACCGGGCTCCTGGGCCCCAACGGCGCCGGGAAGTCCACCCTCATCAACATGATGGGCGGCTTCCTCGCCCCCTCCACGGGCACCGTCACTCTCGACGGCTCGCCGATCTGGCAGAACGAGCAGGTCTACAAGCAGATCGGCGTCGTGCCCGAGCGCGAGGCCATGTACGACTTCCTCACGGGCCGGGAGTTCGTCGTCGCCAACGCCGAACTCCACGGCCTCGACGACGCGGCCGCCCAGCGGGCGCTCGCCACCGTCGAGATGGAGTACGCCCAGGACCGCAAGATCTCCACGTACTCCAAGGGCATGCGCCAGCGCGTGAAGATGGCCTCGGCCCTCGTCCATGACCCGGCCGTCCTGCTCCTCGACGAGCCGTTCAACGGCATGGACCCGCGCCAGCGCATGCAGCTCATGGATCTGCTGCGGCGCATGGGCGACGCGGGACGCACCGTCCTTTTCTCCTCCCACATCCTGGAGGAGGTCGAGCAGCTCGCCTCGCACATCGAGGTGGTCGTGGCCGGCCGGCACGCCGCGTCCGGCGACTTCCGCAAGATCCGTCGCCTGATGACGGACCGCCCGCACCGCTACCTCATCCGCTCCACCGACGACCGGTTGCTCGCCGCGGCCCTGATCGCCGACCCCTCCACCGCCGGCATCGAGGTCGACCTCAAGGAAGGCGCGCTGCGCATCCAGGCCGTCGACTTCGGCCGCTTCACCGAGCTGCTGCCGCGTGTGGCCCGGGAACACGGCATCCGGCTGCTGACGGTCTCTCCCTCCGACGAGTCCCTCGAGTCGGTCTTCTCCTACCTCGTCACGGCCTGAAAGGAGCTGGCACCCATGTACGAACCCACCGTCGCCCGGCTCACCTACCGGGCCCTGCTCGGCCGGCGGCGCGCGCTGATCCTCTTCGCGCTGCCCGCCCTGCTGATCGTCATCGCCCTCGTCGTCCGTGCCTTCGTCGGCGTGGACGACAAGGTCGCGGCCGACCTCCTCGGGGGCTTCGCGCTCGCCACCATGGTTCCGCTGATCGGTGTCATCGCCGGCACCGGAGCCATCGGGCCCGAGATCGACGACGGCTCCATCGTCTACCTGCTCGCCAAGCCGGTGAAGCGCCCGAAGATCATCATGACCAAGCTGATCGTGGCGATCGCCGTCACGATGGTCTTCTCCGCGATCCCCACCCTGATCGCCGGATTCATCCTCAACGGGAACGGCCAGCAGATCGCCGTCGCCTACACGATCGCCGCCCTCGTGGCCTCGATCGCCTACAGCGCGCTCTTCCTGCTGCTCGGCACCGTCAGCCGGCACGCGGTCGTCTTCGGCCTGGTCTACGCCCTGATCTGGGAGTCGCTCTTCGGCAGCCTGGTCTCCGGAGCCAAGACCCTCAGCGTCCAGCAGTGGGCCCTGTCCGTCGCCGAGAAGGTGGCCGGGGACGGGTACGTCGACGCCACCGTCGGTCTGCCCACCGCTGTGATCCTGCTCTGCGCGGTCACCGTCGGCGCCACCGTCTACGCAGGCCAGAAGCTCCGCCGGCTCACCCTGGCCGGCGAGGAGTAAGTCCCGCCGCAGCGCCCGCGAAACCGTGCCCCGCCCGGCCCACCGGCCGAGCGGGGCACCGTTTTGCGCGTCATCATCGGTTCATGGTCGTGCACACCGAGCCGGAGCCGTCCAGGCCACTGCGGTCCTGGATACGCTCCTCGCCCGGAACGCACATCTGGCTGCTGATCATCGCCGTCACCAGCATCATCGTGGCGGTCGCGCCCGACCGGCTCGAAAGCGTCCTGCTCCACCGCAACAGCAGCAACATCAACCAGCTCGTCAAATACCCCGTCCGGGCACTCGCCAGCAGCGCCTTCTGGATCGTGAACCCGGCCTCGCTCGCCCTCTACGTCGTGCTCTTCGAGTTCTTCCACGCCCCCGTCGAACGCTGGCTCGGCACTCTGCGCTGGTTCCTGATCGTCGCGACTGCCCATGTCGTCGCCACACTCGTCAGTCAGAAGGTCCTCCTGACGGCCATCCAGGACCACCGTGCCCCGCAGAGCATGACCCATGTCGTCGACATCGGCGTCAGCTACGGCCTCGCGGCCTCCATCGGTGTCCTCACCTACCGGATCCACGGCCACTGGAAATGGCTCTACCTCGCCGGAGCGGTCGCCTTCTTCGGGATCCCGCTGACCACCGGCGGTACCTTCACGGATCTCGGTCACGCCATCGCGCTCACCGTCGGCCTGCTTGCCTGGCCGCTCACCCGCCACGTTGTTTCACGTGAAACATGACGACCCCGGCCCGCCCTAGGGGGTGTCGGCCTCGGCTTTCGCGATGCCGTGCTCCCACGCCCACGCGGCGATTCCCACCCGGTTCCGGGCCCCCAGCTTCGCCTGGACGTTCGCGATGTGGGTCTTTGCCGTCCCCGCGCTGATGAACAGCTCCGCGCCGATCTCGGCGTTGGTGAGACCCCGGGCCACCAGGCGCACGATGTCCACCTCCCGCTCCGTCAGCGGGTGCGCCGCGGGCCGGGCCACCGGACCCGCCTGAGCCAGCCGGCTCAGCAGCCGCACCGTGATCTGCGGGCTGATCAGCGTGTCCCCCGCCATCGCCGCCCGCACCCCCTCGATCAGCAGCGCCGGGCCGGAGCGCTTGAGCAGAAAGCCGCAGGCGCCGTTGTGCAGAGCGGTGTGCACGTACTCGTCCAGGTCGAAGGTGGTCACCACCACGACCCGCGTCTGCGGCGCCAGCAGCCGGGTCACCTCCAGCCCGTCGAGCCGCGGCATCCGGATGTCCGCCAGCACCACGTCCGGCTGCAGTTCCCGGGCCAGCGCCACCGCGCTCTCCCCGTCCGCCGCCTCCCCCACAACAGTCATGTCCGGCTGCGAATCGAGGATCAGCCGGAATCCGCTGCGAATGTCCTCTTGGTCATCGGCTATCAGGATGCGTGTGGTCACGCTGTCATGATCACCTGAGGGTGTTCCCCTCCGCCGGGAAGACGGCGCAAACCCGCCATCCGCCACCCTCGGCCGCCCCGGCACGCAGGGTCCCGCCTGCCGCCTCCACCCGCCCGCGCAGCCCTGCCAGTCCGGTACCGCCCCGCCTCCTGCGGGTCAGCAGTCCTCCCGCGCCGCGGGGGGCCGCGGAATTGGCCACGCTGAGCTCGACACCCGCCCCGGCCCGGCGTACGGCGACCCGTACCTCGGCCGCTCCGGGCGCGTGCCGGCGTACGTTCGTCAGCGCCTCGACGGCCACCCGGTACGCGGTGGTGTCCGCCTCCCGGGACAGCCCCTCCAGCGCCGCGGGATCCGAATCCAGCGCCCCGCCCTCGAAGCGCGCCACCAGCTCCGGCAGTTGGGCCAGACCCGGTACCGGAGCCGTCGGCCCACCCGCGGCCTCTTGCAGCGCGTGCACCGTGCGGTCCATCGAGGCCAGCGCACTCAACCCGGCGCTCTCGATGCGCTCCAGCGCGCGCACGGCCTGCCCGGGATCCTGGGCGGCCACGAACCTCGCCGCCTGTGCCTGCACCACGATGGCGCTCACGTCGTGCGCCACGAAGTCGTGCAGGTCCCGGGCCAGTTCCAGCTGCTGGTCGCGCCGCGCATCCCGCACGGCCTGCCGCATCCGGGCTGCTTGGCGGCGCAGGTAGCCGCCGGCCAGCAACGCCCCGAGGGCGGGCGCGGCCCAGAACGCCACCGCCCCGCAGGCCTCCAGCCACGATGCCGATTCCCCCAGCAGCGGGACCGGCCACAGGGCGACCGCTGCCACGCCCAGCGAGGCCGCCACGGAGCCCGAACGCACCGGAGACCAGCGGGCCACCAGGGCCAGCAGCAACAGCAGGAGTCCCGCCCAGAGCAGCGACCACACCGCGGGCGCGCCCAGGAACGCGGCGAACAGGCCGACGAGGGCGGCAAGGGCCAGTAACGGGGCACATGCGGCACGCGCGTTCACGGTCATGCGGCCGACCCTACGAGCTCACGCCGGGCCGGACCATCTGCCATTCGGCAGAGCCGGCCCGACTCGGCGCCACCACGGGCCTGCTGATCGGCGGATGGTTCCGGCAGGCCCGCCGGGCCAGGCTTGAGCCATCAACCAGCCACTCCCGGACAGGACTTGGACCATGACTGCCAGCGCCGCCGTCGTACGTGCTTCGGACACCGTTCCCGGTGTCTCCCCCCGGCTTCGTCGGCTCGCCGGACTCGCCGCGCTGACGGTGCTGCCCAGCTGTGTGTGGCGGCTCGTGGTCGCGGCGGGCGTTCCCATGGGCTGGGGCCCGGGCAGCGATCTGCACCACGCGTACTATCCGGGCCGGGAATCCCTGGTTCTTATCTTCGTCAGCGTCCTGCAGGAGTGCCTGGGCCTGTTGAGTCTCGGGCTGGTCAAGCGCTGGGGCGAGGAGCTGCCCCGCTGGATACCCGGGCTGGGCGGACGCCGGTTCCATCCCCTGGTGGCGGTGGTTCCCGCGGCGCTCGGCGCGATCGCGCTCACCGGCATCACGGTCCTCGGAGCCTCGACCTGGAACGAGGTCAACGCCGCGAATCCCGACGCGCCCGCCGGGCCCGCCCTGTGGATCTTCAACCTGTCCTACGTGCCCCTGCTGCTCTGGGGTCCGCTGCTCGGCATCCTGACCGTCGCCTACTGGCGCCGCCGCCGGATTCACGGCTGATACGCGGAAATTCGCTGGTACGGGACCTGCGCCAGGTGCAGAGTGAGTCGTGCGGGGAGCAACAAAAGGTCCGGGGCAGCCACTTCGAGCGCGCCATCTGGCGCGGGCTGCCCCGGACCTCTCCGGCGTCGTACGCGCTACGCAGCGCCCAGCAGACGCTCCAGCACCACAGCGATGCCGTCCTCCTCGTTGGAGGTCGTCACCTCGTCGGCCACCGCCTTGAGCTCGGCATGCGCATTGGCCATCGCCACTCCGTGTGCCGCCCAGCCGAACATCGGGATGTCGTTGGGCATGTCACCAAAGGCGATCGTCTGGGCCGCCTTCACGCCCAGCCGGCGCGCGGCCAGCGACAGGCCCGTGGCCTTGGTCAGACCGAGCGGCAGGATCTCGACGATGCCGGGACCCGCCATGACGATGTCGACCAGGTTGCCCACGGTCGCCCGGGCCACCTTGACGAGCGCGTCGTCGTCCAGCTCCGGGTGCTGGATGTAGAGCTTGTTCAGCGGAGCAGTCCAGAGGGCCTTGGTGTCCTCCAGGTAGAGGGCCGGGAGGCCTTCCTGCACCTGGTATCCGGGCCCGAACAGGACCTCGCCGTCCACCCCGTCCCGACTGGCCGCCAGGGCCAGCGGACCGATCTCGGCCTCCAGCTTCGACAGCGCCAGACCGGCCAGCTGCCGGTCCAGCGTCACCGAGGTCAGCAGCCGGTGCGCACCCGCGTCGTAGACCTGCGCGCCCTGCCCGCAGACGGCGATCCCCTTGTAGCCGAGATCGTCCAGCACGTGCCGGGTCCAGGGCACGGCCCGGCCGGTGACGATGATGTGCGCCGCGCCCGCCGCGGTGGCCGCGACGAGCGCTTCACGGGTGCGTTCCGAGACGGTGTCGTCGCCACGCAGCAGCGTGCCGTCGAGATCGGTCGCGACGAGCTTGTACGGGAACGGAGCCGGGCTCACTTGGTGATCGGCTCCAGGACCTCGCGGCCGCCGAGGTACGGCCGCAGCGCCTGGGGCACGCGCACCGAACCGTCGGCCTGCTGGTGGTTCTCGAGGATCGCGACGATCGTGCGCGGTACGGCGCACAGTGTGCCGTTCAGCGTCGACAGCGGCTGCGTCTTCTTGCCGTCGCGGTAGCGGATCGACAGGCGGCGGGCCTGGAAGCTGTTGCAGTTCGAGGCCGAGGTCAGCTCGCGGTACTTGCCCTGCGTGGGGATCCACGCCTCGCAGTCGAACTTGCGGGAGGCGGAGGCGCCCAGGTCACCGGTGGCGACGTCGATCACCTGGAACGGCAGCTCCAGGCTGGTCAGCCACTGCTTCTCCCACTCCAGGAGCCGCTGGTGCTCGGCCTCGGCCTCCTCCGGCGCGACGTACGAGAACATCTCGACCTTGTCGAACTGGTGGACGCGGAAGATGCCGCGGGTGTCCTTGCCGTACGTACCGGCCTCGCGGCGGAAGCACGGGGAGAAGCCGGCGTACCGCAGCGGCAGCTTGTCGCCGTCGATGATCTCGTCCATGTGGTACGCGGCGAGCGGCACCTCGGAAGTACCGACGAGGTAGTAGTCGTCCTTCTCCAGGTGGTACACGTTCTCGGCGGCCTGGCCGAGGAAGCCGGTGCCCTCCATGGCGCGCGGGCGGACCAGCGCGGGAGTCAGCATCGGGATGAAGCCGGCCTCGGTCGCCTGGGCGATGGCCGCGTTGACCAGCGCCAGCTCCAGCAGGGCGCCCACACCGGTCAGGTAGTAGAAGCGCGAACCGGAAACCTTGGCGCCGCGCTCGACGTCGATGGCACCCAGCAGTTCGCCGAGCTCCAGGTGGTCCTTGGGCTCGAAGCCCTCGGCGGCGAAGTCGCGGATGGTGCCGTGCGTCTCCAGGACGGTGAAGTCCTCCTCGCCGCCGACCGGGACGTCCTCGTGGACGATGTTGCCGAGCTGGAGAAGGAGCTGCTTGGCGGCTTCGTCGGCCTCGTTCTGCTCGGCCTCGGCGGCCTTGACGTCCTGCTTGAGCTGCTCGGCCTTCTTCAGCAGCTCTGCCCGCTCCTCCGGAGAGGCCTTGGGAATGAGCTTGCCCAGGGACTTCTGCTCATTGCGCAGTTCGTCGAAGCGCACGCCAGAGGACCTGCGGCGCTCGTCGGCGGAGAGCAGTGCGTCGACGAGTTCGACGTCCTCTCCACGGGCGCGCTGCGAGGCGCGGACACGGTCAGGGTCTTCACGGAGCAGCCGGAGGTCAATCACCCCTCCAGGCTACCGGGCTGGGGTTCCTGGGATCACACCGATATCACGCTGCGTGTCGCTATGTCCTAATTGCAACGAATGGATAAGTCTTGGTGGCTGGCTGGAAGCAGTCTTTACCGGAGCGTCAATAAAAGCGGTCCCATTCCCCGAAAAGGGGCGGAATGCCGACGGCCCGGCAGGCCCCGAGCAGGGTCGCAGAGGGTTCTTGTCCACAGGAATTGCTGTGGACGGAAGGTTATCCACAGGCTGTGTGTTGCATCTGTGGACACAGGAATAGATCATTCCTGATCGGTTCATGGCTGGGGCGAATCAGGGCTCAAACCACCCTCACACACTCATTCGGGTGGGAATGACTCGCCCCAAAGAGTTGATCGGCGATGCGGGGGTGACACCGTTCACCCGCCGCTCCCCAGAGCGAAACCTGAGCCGCTCGGCCGATTTGTCGACCTTGTCATGCCGTTCTGTCGACTTGTCCCCAGGTCCCCATCCCAGCCTGTGGATAACTCTGTGGACAGTGGACGAAGCGCTTACGCCCGTCCGTCGAGGCAACGCCCCAGCCAGTCGGAGGCGGCTGTGAAGTCGCCGTCGGAGGTTCCGGCCCGAGGTGCCCGCACATCACTCTGAGCGACCCCGGCGCGCGGGTAGGACCCGAGGAAGCGGACCTGGGGGCAGGTCCGCTTGAGGCCCATGAGCGCCTCGCTGACCCGCCGGTCGGAAATGTGCCCCTCGGCGTCGACGGCGAAGCAGTAGTTGCCGATGCCCTGCCCGGTCGGACGGGACTGGATCAGCATCAGGTTCACCCCGCGGACCGCGAACTCCTGGAGGAGCTCCAGCAGCGCGCCGGGGTGGTCGTCGCCGAGCCACAGCACGACGGAGGTCTTGTCCGCCCCGGTCGGTGCGGCCGGCCGCGCCGGACGTCCCACCAGTACGAACCGGGTCTCGGCGTTCTCCGCGTCGTGGATCTCCGTCACCAGCGGAACGAGCCCGTAGGTGGCGGCGGCGAACTCGCCCGCGAAGGCGGCATCGAAGCGCCCTTCCTGGACGAGCCGGGCGCCGTCGGCGTTCGAGGCGGCCGACTCCCACAACGCGTCGGGCAGGTTGGCCCGCAGCCAGTTGCGCACCTGCGGCTGGGCGACCGGGTGCCCCGTGACGGTCTTGACGTCCGACAGGGCGGTCCCGGGCCGCACGAGCAGCGCGAAGGCGATGGGCAGCAGCACCTCGCGGTAGATCATCAGCGGTTCGCCCGCGGCCAGCTCGTCGAGGGTGGCGGTGACCCCGCCCTCCACCGAGTTCTCGATCGGGACCAGGGCAGCGGCCGCCTCGCCGTTCCGGACGGCGTCCAGAGCGGCCGGGACCGACACCATCGGGACGAGTTCCCGGGTCGCGGCTTCCGGCAGGGTGCGCAGGGCGGCCTCGGTGAAAGTGCCCTCGGGACCGAGATACGTGAAGCGGGTGGCTGACATGCGATCAGCCTAATGCCGGGGTGGCGCCCACCGGGTTGCTGTTCACCCTTCGAGCAGCCGCTGCCCCACGTACTCCCCGCTTCGGGCGCCGGGCGGGACCGCGTACAGGCCGCTGGACTCGTGCCGGATGAACTCCGACAGGGCGTCGCCGCGGTCGAGCTTGCGCTGGACGGGCACGAATCCGCGCAGCGGATCGGCCTGCCAGCAGACGAAGAGGAGCCCGGCGTCGGGAGCACCGTCGGCGCCGATTCCGTCATGGAAGGAGAAGGGGCGCCGCAGCATGGCCGCCCCGCCGTTCTGCTCGGGGGCGGAGATCCGGGCGTGCGCGTTGGCCGGGATGACGGGCTTGCCGTCGGCGCCGAGCTTGTCGAGCGCCATTTCGGTGGTCTCGCCGCCGCCGGTCAGGGGGGCGCCGGTGGCCTTGGTGCGGCCGATGACCTGCTCCTGCTGGGCGAGGGACTGCTTGTCCCAGTCGTCGAGGAGCATGCGGATACGTCGGACGACGGCGTACGAGCCCCCGGCCATCCAGGCGTGTTCGGCGGGTCCGGGACCTGCACCGGGTACGAAGATCCGCTTGTCGAAGTCGGGCTCCGAGGGCTTCGGGTTTCCGGTGCCATCGATCTGGCCCATGAGATTGCGGGCGGTCATCGGGGTGCCGGTGGCGCCCGGAGTCCGGTTGAAGCCGTTCATCTGCCAGCGGACGCGGGCGGCCTCCCCGGCGTCCTTCTGCAGGGCGCGCAGGGCATGGAAGGCGACGAGGCCGTCGTTGGCGCCGATCTGGATCCACAGGTCGCCATTGCTGCGCCGGACGTCGAGCCGGTCCGAGGAGAAGTCCGGCAGCGGGTCGAGGGCGACGGGGCGGCGTGAGGTGAGGCCCGTGCGCTCGAAGAAGGAGTGGCCGAAGCCGAAGGTGACGGTGAGGGAGGACGGACCCGCGTCGAGGGCGATCCCGCTGTCGGAGGTCGGGGCCGGCTCACCCGCCATCAGCCGCCGGGCGGTGTCGGACCACCGCCGCAGCAAGGCGGCGGCCTCCGTGCGGCCCGCCCCGGCGGCGAGATCGAAGGCGACGAGGTGGCCCTTGACCTGCATCGGGGTGGTGATGCCCGCCTGATGATCGCCGTGGAACGCCACCTGGGTGGCGCCGAGGGAGGTCAGGCTCCCGGATGAGCCGGGAGCGGAGCCGCTCGCGGACTCGGCGAGCGCGGAGTGCGCGAGGGCGCCGCCCGTGGCGCCGAGGGCGATTCCGGTGGCGCCTGCGGCGCCGACGGTGCCCAGCAGCCGGCGCCGGGAGATCTCGATGTCAGGGTTGCTCTCGGTCACGCTGGTCAGCCGATCTTCACAGTCTTCTGGACGGTGGTCTGGTCGATGTCGGAGGTGCGGACGGTCACGTCGATGCGCCATTCACCGGCGAGCGGCAGCTGGACACCGGACGCGGTCCAGTGGCCGGGGGCCGCCTGCTCCGGGACGAGCGGCAGCGGGCCGATGTCCTTGGCGGGAAGGGTGAACGCGACCTTGACCTCGGGGAGGTCGAGGGGCGCGCCGTCGACGGAGTCGGACCAGAGGTGCAGGGTGTTCGCGCCGACCCGTCCCGGGTCGAGTTCGAGGCGGACGGACCCCTTGCCGTTCGGGCCGCCGGTGTCGAAAGGCAGGGTGATCTTGATGGCGCGGTCGGGGACAGCGGTTGCGGTGGAGCCGCGGCCCGCCTCCTGTTCCACGGTCCGCCCGGGCTCGGTGCTCGTCAGCACGGTGGTGACGGCGAGCAGGATCACGGCGACGGCGGCCTCGGCGAGGACGGAACGGCGCAGGCCGGCCCGGCCCGGATCGGCGTCCCGCACCCGCTTCTCGCGCACGCTCTCACGGGCGGCACGCTGCCGAGCGAGCTGGGCGGCGCGCTGCGGGTCCGCTGGGACGGTCACGGGCTCTGTTTCACGTGAAACATCGGCAGTGCCGGAGCCGGCACCCGCGGCTGTTTCACGTGAAACATCGTCCGAGACCTGCCCGGTGGCGGTCGCAGAGGTATCGGCGAGCCCTGCTGTCCACCTGCGGGACATGTAGGCGATGGCGAGGAGGACGGCGACCAGGCCGACCTTCAGGAGCAGCAGTCGTCCATAGTCGGTGCCGGTGAGGGCGGACCAGCTGCCGAGCTGGCGCCAGGACTGGTAGATGCCGGTGACGGCGAGCACCAGGACGCTCACGAAGGCGACCCGGGAGAAGCGCCGGACGGCCGCGCGCTCGATCCCGGGAACCTTGTGGAGGGCGACGAGCAGCGCGGCGAGACCGCCGAGCCATGTGGCGACGGCCATCAGGTGGAGGATGTCGGCCGGCATGGCGATACCGGGCTGGATACCGGTGGAGGCGTGCTCGGAGAGAGCCCAGGTGGCGGCGATGCCGCCGGACACGACGGCGCCTCCGATGGCCAGCCCGAAGGTGAGATCGCTGGTGTCGTCCGGCTGCTCGGACCGGTCGGCCCCATCGGACGGGTCGGTCCCGTCGAGCCCGTCGGTCTCCCCGGTCTTGTCCGCCTCACGGGGTGTGCCGGCTTCGGTCTCTACGCCCGCCATCCGGCGCGCGTAGACACCGAAGAGGACCGCGACGAAGAGGGCGGCCGCGCCCAGCAGGAGCAGCCTGGAGACCAGGGAGGCTCCCGTCTTGGTCTCCAGGACGGCCCTGAGCCCATCGAGATCGAACACGTCGGAGAAGTTGCCGGACCCCGTGTACGGGGTCCGGAGCACCAGCATCGCGAGGGTGGCGGCGGTCAGCGTGACCCAGGCACGCACGACGAGCTTCTGGAGCGGCCGCTCGGCGGCGCCCCGGCGCCAGCACAGCAGGATGAAGGCGGCGCCGCCCACGAGGACCGCGAACCCGGCGTAGGCGATGTAGCGGGCGATCCCGTACGCGATACCCACGGGCCCGCCGCCGGCCTGCGCGGTGGGGAGGGTGACGTCGGTGGCCGAGGGCGCGCCGATGGAGAAGGTGAAGGCACCGGAGATCGGGTGGCTGTCGGCCGAGACGGCCTGCCAGGCGACGGTGTAGGTGCCGTTCGGCAGACCGGCGTGCAGCGCGGTGCCGTAGCGGATGGTGTTTCCGCTGCACATGTCGCGCAGTTCACCGGTGTCCACGCGCTTGCCCTGGGGGTCGAGCACGCGGATGGAGTCGTCGCCCATGGCGACCTGCTCCGAGAAGGAGAGCGTGACCTGGGCGGGGGCCGTGGCGACCACCGCCCCGTCCTTGGGGTCGCTCGCGGTGAGTGCGGCGTGCGCCGTGGCCGGTGAGGCCGCGGTGAACAGGGTTGCCAGCAGAGCTGCGAGGACCAGCGCGAGCCGCGGCAGGAATGCCGTGGCGCGGGCGCGGGCCGCGGATGGGGCGGGGGCGGTGGCCGTCATGGCGTGTCAGTTCCTCGGTCCGTCAGTGGGCGTTGCCAGCCGTGGATGTCGGGGCCTGCGCGTTGTACGTCCGGTCCTTCACGTCCAGCTCGACCTTGACCGGGCCGGACTTCTCGAAGTGGAGCTCGACGGTGACCTTGTCGCCGACCTTGGGAGTGCTCTTGAGCCCCATGAACATGATGTGGTTGCCGCCGCGCTCCAGCCGGAGCTCACCGTTCGCCGGCACGTCCATCGACTGGACCTGCTGCATCTTCTGGTCCTTGGTCTCGTGGATCTGGAGATCGTCGGAGAGCGGGGAGGTGGCGCCGGTGAGCTTGTCGGCGTTCTCGCTCCGGTTCGAGATGACCATGAACCCGCCGGCCATCTTGTCGTTCACGGGCTGGGGCATGAAGGCGCCGCTGACGGTCATCTCCGGCTCCGCCTTGCCGGAACAGCCGGATATGGCGAGCGCTGCCGTCAGGGAGAGGACGACGGCGAGGGTGCGGGTGGTGCGGGCGTTCACGGGTTCTCTCCCTTGACGAGCTTCGGCAGGTCCTTGGTGTAGTCGTCGACGGTCGTGCCCTCGCCGTAGAGGACGTAGCCCTCGTCGGTCTTGGGCGAGAACGCGATGACCTGGGCGCCGTGCATGGAGATGATTTTGTTGTCGGCCTCCTTCTTGGCGGCCTCGATGCCGATGCCGAGCGTGCGTGCGGCGGCCTGGATGGTCGCGAAGTCACCGGTGAGCCCGATGAAGGACGGGTCCTGCGCCTTGAGCCACGCGGCGAGGGAGTCGGGAGTGTCCCTCTCGGGGTCGGTGGTGACGAAGACGACCCGGAGATTGTCCTGGTCGGCCTTGGGGAGTGCCTTCTTGGCGACGGCGATGTTGCTCATCGTCAGTGGGCACACGTCGGGGCAGCTGGTGTAGCCGAAGTAGATGAGGGTCGGCTTGCCCTTGGTCTGCTCACGCAGGCTCCAAGGGTTGCCGGTGGTGTCCGTGAGGACGAGCTCGGGCTTGCTGAAGGGGCGGTCCAGGACGGTGGCGGCCTTGGCGCCGCTCTGGCCGCCGGAGATCTGGGTGACCGAGCCGGCCTTGGGGGGCTCACCGCCGCAGGCGGTGAGGGTGAGTGCGGTCGCCGCAAGCAGAGCGGCGACCGTCACACGTGTGGTGCGCATGGAGAAATGTCCCTGGGATCGGGGATGCAACGGATGTGGGAGTGGCGGCGCCCTCGGGCGCGCCGGATCAGGCGGAGCGGCGGCGCGAGGCGACGCCGAAGGCGACACCGCCGAGTCCGACGACGATGCCGGCGACGCCGAGGACGCGTGCGGTGGTGTCGGAGCCGTGTTCGGCGGAGGCCTTGTCGTGGCCGTGCTCGGCGTCCTTGTCGGCGTTCTTCGGTTCGTCGGCCTTGGCGCCGGTGCCGTGGTGGTCGTCGCCCTTGGGAGCGGTCAGCTTCAGGACGGGCGCGGGGTTCTGCGGCTCCGCGGCACCTTCCTTGGGCTCCTCGATCCAACGGACGATCTCACCGTTGTCGTAGGTCTGGATGGACTTGAAGACCATCTGCTCGGCGTTCTCGGGCAGCTTGCCCACGGAGAGCGGGAACTGCTGGAACTTCCCGGGCTCGATCTTGCCGCCGGACCAGGTCACCTTGGTGACGGCCTTGGTGATCTGCTTGCCGTGCACCGTCAGCGGCGTGGCGAGATCGCTCGTCTCGACCTTCACGGTCCAGCCGGGGACGTCCTGAGGCATGACGGACGAGAGCGGCTGGTCGACCGGGAAGTTGACCTCCAGCTGGGTCGTCGACGCGTTGTCCCGCTCATTGGGGACCTTGAAGTTGATCGTCGCGTAGCCGCCCTTGGCGGCCTCGCCGGGCTGCACGCCGACGTGGGCGAAGGCAGGGCCGGAGAGGACGAGGACGGTACCGGCGGCGATGGCGGCGGCGATGGAGACGCGAGAGGTCTTCATGGCAGGAACACTCCACGGAAGCAGGGGTGGCGGTGGCTCCGCGCACGGGTGCGCACGGAGTTCGCGGCACCGGTGTCCCGCTGAGTGTCCGGGAGGGAGGGTGCCGCGTCAGGCTGCGAGGTCGAGTGCCACGGGTGGTCCGCGCCGGACCACCGTGTGCTGCAGTGCTTCCCGGCCGGTGGAGAGGGCGGGTTCGGATCCGGTCCGCAGGGACTGCGGGGTACGGGCGGCCGAGCCCGGGAGTCCGGCGCCCAGGGCGTGTACGAAGGCCAGCGCGGCGCGCAACGGACGTACCGGGGCGGCTTCGGCGGAGCGCCTGGACAGTTCGACGAGCCGGAAGAGTGCGGCGTCGCCGCGGCCGAGCAGCCAGCCCGCGGCGAGCGCGGCCAGCAGGTGACCGGCCAGCATGCCCGGGCTGAACAGGCCGGTCGAGGGCGCCAGGGTGACGGCCTGGGCCACGTGGGCGTGCGCGCCGTGTTCCTGCGCCAGGACCTGCCCGGCCTGACCGACCTGCCCGGCCTGTTCGGTCAGGGCCGCCGGATCCAGGCCGGCGGCCTCCAGGATCTGTCGGGCGTCGGCCGGGCTGAGCGGTACGGAGTTGCCCCCGCACACCAGTCGGGCGGCGAGCTCCGCGAGCGAGGCGTCGGCGGTGCCTGCCGGTGCCTGCGCGGCCACGGCACTGTGCTGGCCGAGGCCGAACAGCGCGTGCAGGCCGAGCTGTCCGGCGGTGAGTGCGGCGGCGATGCCGGGCAGGGTCCGCCGACGGCCCGCGAGCGGGGCGGCAACCGCGAAGACGGCGAGGAAGCCGAGGGCGAGGGACCACCAGGGCACCTTGGCGCAGGACGCCAGGGCGTGCCCGGTCGCGGACAGCACGACACAGACCGCGGTGAACACCGCGGCCCGGATCAGCCGGAGGCCGGCTCCGGCGTGCGTCGCGTGGGGGTCAGACATGGCCGGGTCATCATCGCACTGCGCCCGGGCCCTCCATACGGCAGGTCCGGAAGGTCCGTATGAGTCCCCTCTGGGAGGACCGTCCGGGCCCTGTCCGGGCCTGCGGCGGACGGGCGCGCCACGGTCACCCCGACGGTTTCCCGCACCGCCGCCGCGGCCGGTTGCCCCGCCGCGTACACCGCTCCGCGGGAGAGCCGCGTCGGCCGACCGGGCGTATTGCGGTCTCGGACGGCCGCAGGGCGCTTACGCCCCCTCGCGGGCGGCAATAGGTAACCGTATGAGCATCTGGTGGTCTCTCCACTTGAGGCGCGAAGCCGCGAGCGTGCCGCTCGCCAGGCGACTGCTGCTGGGGACGATGGAGACCGCGGGGGTGGACCCGGACATCTCCTTCGATCTCTCGGTGGCGCTGAGCGAGGCCTGTGCGAACGCGGTGGAGCACGGCGGGGGCGGCGAAGTTCCGGACGATACCGAGGCGTACCACGTCACGGCCTATCTGGACGGGGACTGCTGCCGCATCGAGGTGACCGATTCCGGTCCGGGGTTCCCGCCCGCGACGGTGGCCAGCCGCAGACCCGCCCTGGCCGAACACGGCCGGGGCCTGCACCTGATCGCCGAACTCGCCGACCACGTCCGCTTCCGCAACCGGCCGGGCCGCGGCGCGGTGGTGAGCTTCGACAAGATGCTGAAGTGGCGCGACGACGCGCTGCTCAAGGTGTCGTAGGAACGCCGATGGGCGGGACCCCGGAGGATCCCGCCCACCTGGACGTTGCCGCGCCGGCGTCAGCCCTTCAGACGCGCCATCCACGCCTCGACCTCGGTCGAGGTGCGGGGCAGCCCGGCCGAGAGGTTCCGGTTGCCGTCCTCGGTGACGAGGATGTCGTCCTCGATGCGGACGCCGATGCCGCGGTACTCCTCGGGCACGGTGAGGTCGTCGGTCTGGAAGTAGAGACCGGGCTCGACGGTCAGGCACATGCCCGGCTCGAGGGTGCCGTCGACGTACGCCTCGGTGCGGGCGGCGGCGCAGTCGTGGACGTCCATGCCGAGCATGTGGCCGGTGCCGTGCAGGGTCCAGCGGCGCTGCAGGCCGAGCTCCAGGACGCGCTCGACCGGGCCGTCCAGCAGGCCCCATTCGACGAGCTTCTCGGCCAGCACGTGCTGGGAGGCGTCGTGGAAGTCCCGGAACTTCGCGCCCGGCTTCACCGCGGCGATGCCGGCTTCCTGGGACTCGTAGACCGCGTCGTAGATCTTGCGCTGGATGTCGGTGTACGTGCCGTTGATCGGCAGCGTGCGCGTGACGTCCGCGGTGTAGAGGGAGTGGGTCTCCACGCCGGCGTCGAGCAGCAGCAGGTCGCCGGAGCGGACGTCGCCGTCGTTGCGGACCCAGTGCAGGGTGCAGGCGTGGGGGCCGGCGGCGCAGATGGAGCCGTAGCCGACGTCGTTGCCCTCGACGCGGGCGCGCAGGAAGAAGGTGCCCTCGATGTAGCGCTCGGAGGTGGCCTCGGCCTTGTCCAGGACCTTCACGACGTCCTCGAAGCCGCGGACGGTGGAGTCGACGGCCTTCTGCAGCTCACCGATCTCGAACGCGTCCTTCACGGCGCGGGCCTCGGAGAGGTAGACGCGCAGTTCCTCGTCGCGCTCCCTGGTCACCTTGTCGGTGAGGGCGGACTCGATCACCGAGTCGTGGCCGCGCACGGCGCGGACCGGGCCCTCGGCCTCGGTGAGGGCCTCGGCGAGCTCGCGGACGTCCTTCGCGGGGATGCCCAGGAGCTGCTCGGCCTCGGTGAGGGAGTGGCGTCGGCCGACCCACAGCTCGCCCTGGCCGGACAGCCAGAACTCGCCGTTCTCCCGGTCGGAACGCGGCAGCAGGTAGATGGTGGCGGTATGACCGGTCGGCCCGGTGGGCTCGAGGACCAGGACGCCGTTCTCGGTCTGGTCGCCGGTGAGGTACGCGTATTCGGTCGAGGCCCGGAAGGGGTACTCGGTGTCGTTCGAGCGCGTCTTCAGGCGGCCGGCCGGGATGACGAGGCGCTCGCCCGGGAAGCGCCGGGACAGCGCGTCGCGGCGGGCGACGGTGTGCGGGGCCTGCGCGATGGGCTCCAGACCGTGCAGCTCGGTGTCGGCCCAGCCACTGCGCATGTTCTCTGCGAGTTCGTCGCTGACGCCCGGGTACAGACCGTTCTTGCGCTGCTTGTGCGTCTTCTTGGGCTGCTCTTCTTCCGGGGTCTCCGGGGTGAGCTCGTCAGCCACGTCTTCTCCTCAGCTACGACGGTACGGACCTGGGTGTGGACCGCATCCATCGTATGCGTGTGCGGAGAGAGCTGTTCCGAATCGTGCCGTCCGTCACGATTCGGAACGTGCTCCGTGTCTCATTCGAACCGGGCGGCGAGCAGCACGATGTCTTCGGGGGCCTCGGTCGGCTTCCCGCCGGGCAGTACGGTCCGCAGGATGTGCTCGCACAGGGCCGCCGGGTCCTCGCGGGCGCTGCGGGGCGCCGCCGCGGCCGCGGCGTGCAGCCGGGCGTAGGCCCGGTCCATCGGGTCGCCCGTGTGGTGGAGCAGCCCGTCGGTGTAGAGAAGCACCGTTTCTCCGGGTGCGGGTTCGATCTCCACGCTCGGCGCCTCCCAGCAGGACAGCATGCCCAGGGGAGCGGAGAGCGAGGTCTCCACGTACTCGGTGCGGTGCTCGCCGATCAGCAGCGGCGGGGTGTGCCCTGCACCAGCCAGGATGATCTTGCTGCCCTGGCCGTCGGCCTGGGGCCCCCCGGCGGGTTCGCAGTAGGCGAAGAGCGCGGTGGCGGAGCGGGCCGGCTCGGTGAGGCGCAGCAGCAGCTCCAGGTCCGAGAGGACGGCTACGGGGTCTTCGCCCTCCATGACGGCGTAGGCGCGCAGCGATGCGCGCAGCCGGCCCATCGCGGCGATGGCACTGGGCCCGGATCCGGTGACGGAGCCGACGGCCAGTCCCAGGGCGCCCTCGGGCAGCGGCAGGGCGTCGTACCAGTCGCCCCCGCCGCGCGGCCCCGTGTGGTGGCGGGCCGCGAGCTGCACCCCGGGGATCCGGGGGAGCCGGCTCGGCAGCAGCTCCTCGGCGACGGTGGCCAGGTGCGAGCGGGAGCGCTCGACTTCCAGCATCCGGGCCAGGTGCTCGGCGGCGTGGCGTACGTACAGCCCGGCGAGGTCGCGCTGGCGGTCGTTCGGCTCGGCCTGCTCGTCGTAGAGCCAGACGGCCGCGCCGAGCCGGCCGGTGGCCTCGGCGGTGAGGGGGAGCGCGTAGCTGGCGGCGTAGCCGAGGCGGGCGGCGACCTCACGGTGGCGGGGGTCCACGGGGGCGGCGAAACCCCCGGCGCCGGGAGGCGCGCCCGGTTCGGGGAGGACCTCGGAGCCGCCCTTGGCGTCGGGCAGTCCGTCGAGGATCCGCCCGTAGGAGGTGGCGCTGCGCGGCACGGTCTCGATGTGGCCGAGCTCCGCGTGGCCGAGCCCGAGGCCGATCGTGCTCGTCGGGCCGAGCCCGTCGGAGGGCTCCAGGACGATCAGGCCGCGGCGCGCGCCGACGAGCGCTGCTCCGGCGCGCAGGAACTCGCGGAGGGAGGTGTCGAGGTCAGTGGCGCGGGCGAGGCGCTCGGTGAGCTCGTGCAGGGTGGTGAGATCCGAGACCATGCCCGCCAGCCGGTCCTGGATGACACTGCCCGGACCGGGCGGAGGGGCCGGGGCGGGGGTGGTCCGGGCGGGCGTGGGCGCCGCAGTGTGCGGTGACATGGTTACTGCTGGATCGATTCCAGCCACTTTCGGCAGATGCGGGGCGCTCATGGCGTCCGCCTTTCCACCTGGTGCGATTCGCCAAATAGCATCGCAAACCCCCAGACCGTGCTGCGCCGCCATCAAGGAATCCACATCTACACGCACACATGGATGCATGTCCAGCATTGCCCAGGTGGGAATCCTGGTGTCCGTGGGACGGCAACTCACCGTCGAGCCAAGGCTAGAACTTGGCCGGAAAAAGCTGGAAGCAGTCGGTTTTTGCGATCGACTGAGCGGGCTCCTCAAGGGGGTCGGGTACGTACTCGTTGGTGCTCAGGGTGAGTTGGCGCCGCCGGGAACCACTCGGCACGGGCCCTCGTCCTTAGCGGCGGCAGCCGGTCTCGGCAGCCGGCGCGGGTCGCGCTCCACCCCCGCGGGACGTTTGATGGACCCGTAAGAAAACTGCACGAACCGTGTGAACCTGCTTCTGGCGGACAGTGACGCGAAACCTGTACGTGTGGTGAGACACCGGTTACATGGTGTGATGTGGCCCTCGACGTTCAACGGAAAGGAACGAGCGCACATGCGCGAGATCCTCGGAAGGCGTCTCCAGCGGCTCCGCGATCGCTTTCAATCCCTGCGCCCCGAACCGGGACAGAGCGGCGGCACGCCCACTCTCCTCGACGCGGCGCTCGTCTGCGCCACCACCTGGCAGTGGCCCGTCCTGCCCGGCGTCGGCCGGTCCGGAACCGACGGATCGCGATGCGCCTGCCCCGAACCCGACTGCGTCGTCCCCGGCGCACACCCCTTCGACCCCGGACTGCTCGCCGCCACCACCGACCCACGGATGGTGGCCTGGTGGTGGACCAACCGGCCCACCGCTCCCGTCCTGATGGCCACCGGCGGGCCCGCCCCGTGCGCGGTGAGCCTGCCGGCCGGCGCGGCCGCGCGTGCCCTCGTACGACTGGACGCGCAAGGCATGCGGCTCGGGCCGGTCGTGGCCACGCCCACCCGATGGGCGCTGCTGGTGGCGCCGTACTCGCTGGAGCGGCTCGGTGAACTCCTGTACGCGAAGGACCACGTGCCCTCCTCGCTGCGTTTCCACGGCGAGGGCGGCTACCTGTTGCTGCCGCCCTCGGCCGCGTCCAGCGGTGGCCAGGTGCGCTGGGAGCGGGAGCCGCAGGCGGATCGGCGGCCGTCGGGTTCCCGGCGTGCGGGAAGCCTCTGGCTGCCGGAGGTCGAGGCGGTCGTGGACGCACTGGTCGAGGCCAGCAGCGGTGCGCCCGGCGGCGGCAGCAGGCTCGCGTACTGACCCGCAGGACCCCTGAGAGCCCCTGAGGATCACTCGTACGGGTGCCAGCGGGGCCGGTTTCCAAGGGAATTGGGCGCGGGGATCTCCGTGCCCCATTCCCGCCTCGCTATCTTCGGCGAATGAATCTCCGCCTGATCGGTATCGGCGCCGGTGTGCTGATCATCTTGTCGCTCCCGCTCGCCGGAGCGATCGCCGGGCCGGATTTTGCCGGTCAGGACGACGGAAAAGGCGGAGGCCTGTTCTCGGCACTCGGGCTTTCGGACGCCTCCCGCCCGTCCCCCACGGCGCCCGCGCACTCGGCGCCGTCGGTCGCCCCGCAGCAGCCGGGCCCGGTCGAGCAGCCCCGTACGGATTCCCGCTGCGGTCCCGAACTGTCCTCGCCGCACGGGGTGGAGGCGCAGACCTGCGTGCTGGTGGGTGAAGGCCGGACGTGGGGCCGGAGTTACTACCGAAACACGAGTGGTCGAGGACTGGACGCGGTGCTGACGTTGATGGGGCCGGCCGGGCGTACGGTCCAGATCAGGTGCGCGGTGGGCGCGGGCGACGAACCGGGCCTGTGCGAGACGCCGAAGGAGGCATCTGCCGGAGAGCCGGACAGTTACTCGGCCGTAGCGGAATTTGCAGTTCCGGATGATGAAGGGGAACTGCTCTTGAGGTCCGGGAGCAACTCACCGGCACCGGGTGACGGTTGATCGCACCCCGAAAATCAAGGGCCCGGTCGCTGGCGACGGGGGATGCACCAGCGACCGGGCTACAAGAACGGTAACAAGAGATCGCCTGTTCGCAAATTCGATCTCCGATATTCAGACACCGATTTGCAGACGATTAGCGGGAGTTGTGACTCCGGTCACCGGCTCCCCGCGTGCCCCCGGTCAGCTGAGGGTCACCTGGCGGTTGGTGAGTCCGCCGCGTGCCCGGCGCTCCTCCGTGGTCAGCGGGGCGTCCGTGGCCAGAGCCCCGGCCAGCCGCTCCGCGAACTCCGCCGCGGGCTTCTCGACGTCGTCGGCCGTGACCCCGGTGGGCAGGTCCCAGACGGGGACCATCAGGCCGTGCGCACGGAAGGAGCCGACGAGCTTCGTGCCCTCGCCGAGCGAGGACGTGCCGGCCGCGTGCAGCCGTGCGAGGGCGTCGAGGAGCTTCTCCTCGGGGTGCGGCATGACCCAGCGCAGGTGGTTCTTGTCCGGGGTCTCGCACCAGTAGGCGGAGTCCACGCCGGTCAGCTTGACGGTGGGAATGGCGGCCGCGTTGGCACGCTCCAGCGAGGCGGCGATCTCCGGCGAGGCGTTCTGGGCGCTCTCGGATTCCGGAATCCAGAATTCGAACCCGCTGTGCACAACCGGCTCGAAACCGCCGTCGGCGTCCAGGAGATCCTGAAGTCGGGGCCCCTCGGCGGGAACCCGGCGCGCGGCAACCGGCGTACCGGGCTCCGCCACGAGGGCGCGCTCCAGGGTGTCGGCCATGTCGCGGCCGAGGTCGCCGGAGGACGAGTCGTTCTGCAGGCCGAGGAGGACGGATCCGTCCTCGCGGCGCAGCGCCGGCCAGGCCATGGGCAGTACGGTCACCAGCGTGACGGAGGGGACGCCCTCGGGCAGACCGCCCTTGAGGGACAGCGGAACGGTGGCCGCGGGCACCAGCTCGCGCAGGGCGACCCAGTCGCACTCGCCCGGCAGCCCCTCGAAGGGGCGCTGCACGTGCTCGGTGACGGCGTGTGCGGCGGCTGCGCCGTGGCAGGCCTTGTAGCGGCGGCCGGATCCGCAGGGACAGGGCTCGCGGGCGCCCACAACCGGGATTTCACCGTTGTTGAGCTGCGGCTTTGCAGTCTTGGCTGCGGGGCGCTTCTTGGCCATCGTGCGTGTCTCCCGGTTGCGGCGGTACGGCGTCGTGTCTGGGCGCGAGCCTAGCCGTTCGTACCGCCGGAACCGGTTGGGTGCGGCCGGGAGCACGGTCGGCGTGCGCTCCCGGACGGCCGCCTGCGCGGATGCCCGGTACTGCTGTGCTGCTGTCGTGCTGTTGTGCCGGTCGAGCTGTTCCGTTCGGCCGGTTCGCTCTGTTCGTCGTGTCTGTAGGTCGTGTCTGTATGTCGTGCGGTGGAGGATCCCCGGTTCAGGGATCGAGGTCGTCGAATGCCGTGCGGAAGTCGATCGCCGGGGGCGCAACGCGCGTAGCGAAATCCTCGTGCCGGGGCCCACAGGCAACGATCACCCACACGGTGACCTCACCCGCCGCTCCGTCCCGGACACCCCAGTCCTGGGCCAGTGCGCTGATGATGTTCAGCCCCCGGCCGCCCCGTGCGGTGACCGAGGGCGTGGCAGGAACAGGGCGGGTGGGCCCGCCTCCGTCCGTGACCTCGACCGTCAGTCGTCCCGCTCTGTCGACGCGCCATGCGGCGCGTATCTCCCCGTCCCCGACTTCCCGAGAGCCCAACGGCCTGCCGTGTCGACAGGCGTTGCTGAGCAGTTCGGAAAGGATCAGTACGGCATCGTCCACGACCGATTCGGGCACACCGCCCATACGCAGTTGCTCGCGCATTCGGTGTCTCGCCTCGCCCACGCCCGCAGGACCATGGCGTACGTCCATGCACGACGACGTGGGCACTTCTTGTGCCACCACCAACGCCACCCCCGGAACCTCCTTAGCCCCACGCATGGTCTGGATGCCCCAATGGCCTGGACCGGAAACCGCCGAAGGAGTCCGAAGCGGGCCCCTCTGACGCATTCACACCGACCGAATGCGGAGCGGATGCGCCGGAGCACTCCCTGTGACGGAGGGGGTGCAGGTGACGGGTGTGCAAAACGGGACGTCAGCGCCCCAGTTGGGACAGAACTTGGCGGGGTCTGTTCGTGATGATTGCCTCCACGCCCAAATCAGCGCAGAGCTGAACGTCTTCCGGTTCGTTCACTGTCCAAACGTGTACGGAGTGCCCCGCACCCTGGAGCTTGTGGATGAATGCGGGGTGATTGCGCACGATCCGCATGCCGGGGCCGGCGATCGTCACCCCGGCCGGCAGTCGCCCGTCCCGCATCCGGGGCGAGATGAACTGCATCAGATATACGGTCGGGATCGTCGGCGCGGACGCCCGGATCCGGTGCAGGGAGCGCGCGGAGAAGCTCATGACCCGCACCGGGTGCGGTCCCTCGGCGGGCGGGGCGTCCAGGCCGAAGCGCTTGAGCAGGACGAGGAGGCGCTCCTCCACCTGTCCGGCCCAGCGGGTCGGGTGCTTCGTCTCGATCGCGAGCTGCACCGGCCGTCCGGCGTCGGAGACCAGCTCCAGCAGGCGCTCCAGGGTGAGGACGGAGGTGCGCTCGGGGTCCGCGTCCCAGTCGGGCGACTCCTCGCGGTCCTTCCAGGAGCCGAAGTCGAGGGCGGCGAGATCGGCCAGCTCCAGTGCGGAGACGGCGCCGCGGCCGTTCGACGTACGGTTCACCCGGCGGTCGTGGACCAGGACCAGATGGCCGTCCGCAGTGAGCCGGACGTCGCATTCGAGGCCGTCTGCGCCGTCCTCGATGGCCTTCCGGTAGGCGGCCAGAGTGTGCTCGGGGGCATCCTCCGAGGCGCCGCGGTGGGCGACGACCTGGATGGTGCGCGGCATTGCGTGGGTCACCGGGTCATGGTGCCACCGAGAGGTGCCCGGGTGTCGGGCTCGGCCCCATGAGTGCATCCGAAATGTCGGATATAAAGAATGGGAAGAGATGCACAGGTCCGGCTTACAGTGCTCTGACGGGTCATGGGAAAGGCTTTGCCCAGGAACTTGTGCGGCACGTCGAACGTTCAGTCGGACCGATATCGCCAGAGAATTGTCTGAAGCCGTGTGTGACGAGGAGAGAGCGCTGTGAGCACCGAGAACGAGGGCACCGCGGCCCCGACACCCCCCGCGGCCCCGTCCGTACCCCCTGCTCCGGCCTCCGAGACGCAGGGTGCGGCTCCCGCTCCTGCCGTCACCGAGCCGGTGACCCAGCAGCTCCCGCCCACTCCGACGCCCGGCACCGAGCCGACCCAGCAGTTCCCGCCCGCTGCGGCGCCCCCGGCCTACGGCCAGGCTCCCGCCCCGGCCGCACACGGGGCCGAGGGCTGGCCGCCCCCGCCGCCCACGATGCCGGTCTACGGAGCGGGCGGCGGACACGGCGGCGGCGCCTGGGGCGCCCCCCTGACCGCCGACGGGGCTCCGGCGCCCAAGCCGAAGGGCAAGGGCGGCCTGATCGCGGGCGTCCTGGTGGCGGCCCTCATCGCGGGCGGCATCGGCGGTGGCGTCGGCTACTGGGCCGCCGAGCGCAGCAACAACGGCACCGGCTCCACCACGATCAGCGCCGCGAACACCCCCAGGGACGTCAAGCGCGAGGCCGGCTCCATCGCCGGTCTGGCCGCGGGCGCCCTGCCCAGCGTGGTGACCATCGAGGCCTCGGCGGGCGACGGCGAGGGCGGCACCGGCACCGGGTTCGTCTATGACCAGCAGGGCCACATCCTCACCAACAACCACGTCGTGGCCTCCGCCGCGAACGGCGGCAAGCTCTTCGCGACGTTCTCCGACGGCAAGCGGTACGACGCCGAGGTCGTGGGCCGAGCCCAGGGCTACGACGTCGCCGTCCTCAAGCTGAAGAACCCGCCGGCCGGCCTCAAGCCGCTGCCGCTGGGCGACTCCGACAAGGTCGCGGTCGGTGATTCGACCATCGCCATCGGCGCCCCCTTCGGCCTGTCCAACACGGTCACCACCGGCATCGTGAGCGCCAAGAACCGCCCGGTCGCCTCCGGGGACGGCACTGGCAGCAAGAACTCGTACATGAGCGCCCTGCAGACCGACGCCTCGATCAACCCGGGCAACTCGGGCGGTCCGCTGCTCGACGGGCGCGGCGCGGTCATCGGCATCAACTCGGCGATCCAGTCCGCGGGCAACGGCGGCTTCGGTGGCGGCCAGGCCGGCTCCATCGGCCTCGGCTTCGCCATCCCGGTCAACCAGGCGAAGAACGTCGCCGAATCGCTGATCAAGACGGGTAAGCCGGTTTACCCGGT
The DNA here is from genome assembly GCF_053610205.1 of Streptomyces sp. NPDC054932. NCBI lineage: Bacteria > Bacillati > Actinomycetota > Actinomycetes > Kitasatosporales > Streptomycetaceae > Streptomyces > Streptomyces sp. NPDC054932. The sequence continues at coordinate 78,821 of NZ_JBSGXU010000002.1, forward strand.
GATCTCGGTCTCCGTGGACCTCCAGGCCAAGTCCGAGGGCGCCAAGATCTCCGAGCAGGGCGCGGCGGCCAACGAGCTGGTCGACCCGAACGGCCCGGCCGGCAAGGCCGGCCTCAAGCCGGGCGACATCATCACCGAGTTCGGCGGCAAGCCGGTCGACAGCGGTCCGACCCTGATCAGCATGATCTGGACGTACAAGCCCGGCGACACCGTGAAGCTGACCTACCTGCGCGGTGGCAAGCCGACCACCGTCGACATCACGCTCGGCTCGAGGGTCGGCGACAAGTAGCGCCAACGGCCGCGGCGGCGGCCCGATGTGGAGGGGCCGTAGGCGGGAATCCGCCTACGGCCCCTCCAATGTCCGCTTATGCTTCGCTGGTGTTCGATTCTCGGCACATACGGACCTTTCACGCGGTGGTCGCCTCCGGGTCGTACTCGGCCGCCGCCCGCGTGCTGGGCTACACCCAGCCCGCCATCACCCAGCAGATGAAGGCGCTCGAACGCGCCGTCGGGACCCCGCTGTTCACCCGCGTGGGCCGCAGGATGCAGCTCACCGAGGCCGGGGAGTCCCTCTCCCGGCACGCCGAGACCATCCTCGGCAACCTCTCCGCCGCCGAGGCCCAGCTGAGGGCGTACGCCCGGCTCCGCACCGGACGGGTCAGGCTGTGCGGCTTCCCCAGTGCCAATGTCACCCTCGTGCCCGAGGCCCTGAGCGGCCTGGCCAAGGACCATCCGGGCATACAGGTGGAACTGCTCGAGGGGGAGCCGCCCGAGTCGCTGCGCCGCCTGGAGCGCGGCGAGTGCGACATCACCCTGGCCTTCACCTATCCCGGCCTGCACGAGGAGATCCCGGAGGAGGTCGCCGAGGTCAGGCTGCTGGAGGACCAGCTGACGGTGCTGCTCCCGACCGGGCATCCGCTGGCCCGGCGCCGCGCCGTCCAACTGGCCGATCTCGCCGAGGAACGGTGGATCGCGGGCTGCCCGCGCTGCCGCGCGAACCTGCTGCACGAGTGCGCGGAGCTGGGCTTCGTGCCCGACATCCGCTTCGCCACCGACGACAACCTGGTGGTGCAGAGCCTGGTCGCACAGGGACTGGGCGTGGCGATGATGCCCGCGCTGGTCCTGCCCTCCCTGTCACTGAGCCGGGTGTGCGGTCGGGCCCTCCAGCCTGCCGCGCGCCGGCACATCGCGGCGTACCTCTACCGGGACCACCTGCGGATTCCGGCGACGGCCGTGGTGCTCGACGCGCTGAAGCAGGTGGCGGCGAACCGGGTCGGCTGCTGACCAACCCATAAGCAGTGCTTGGGAATTCAGGTAATAACTGTCGTTGGACGTGATGGAACGGTGGCAGCACGCTGCCGATATGACCACCACCACGCCGGCCCGCACCACCACGAGGATGGCCGCCCTCGTCAGTGAGATCCGCACGGTCGTGGAGCGGGGGCTGGCTCCCGACCTCACCGCGTACCTGGTGGGCGAACGTCTCGCCCCGCACCTGGGTGCGAGCGACCTGCTGACCCCGGCGCAGCAGGAAGGCGACCCGGAGCGGTACCGGCAGCACATCCTGCACGCCGAGTCCGACGGCAGCTTCTCGGTGGTGGCACTGGTGTGGCTGCCCGGACAGGAGACCTGCATCCACGACCACGTGTCGTGGTGCGTGGCCGGGGTGCATCAGGGAGAGGAGAGCGAGCGCCGCTTCCGGCTCGCGCCCGGCGCCGGCCCCGCCCGGCTGGTGGCCACCGAGGACGTGGTCAACGCCCAGGGCGATGTCTGCGGGTTCGCTCCGCCCGGTGACATCCACAAGGTGCGCAACTCCTGTACGGACAAGGCAATATCCGTGCACGTGTACGGCGCGGACGTCTCCAGGCTGGGCACCAGCATCCGTCGCGTCTACACGCTCCCCGTCGACTGATGGCCCTCCTTCACCGCCCCCAGGGCACGGCGGCCCCGCATGTTTCACGTGAAACACCCACTCCCTGGCCCGGGTTGGCGATGGCTGCGGGTGGTGCTCTGACGGCATGGTGCGTCCATCGCCTCGTGCCCGCCGTGCCGATGCTGACCGCATCGGTGGTGCTCGGTATCGCGGTGGCGCACCTCCCCGGCCTGCGGAACTTCGCACGCGCGGCCGCGCGCCCGGGGCTCTCGCTGGCCGGGCGTCGGCTGATGCGGATGGGCATCGTCCTGCTGGGTCTCGGCCTGGGGCTGGACCAGGTGCTCCGGCTGGGCTGGGCCACGGTGGCCATGGTGGTCGGCGTGGTCGCGGCCACCTTCTTCGGCACCCTGTGGTTGGGCCGTCGGCTGCGACTCCCGGGTGATCAGCCGCTGCTGATCGCCACCGGGTACTCGATCTGCGGCGCCTCGGCGATCGGCGCGGTGAGCGAAGTGTCCGGCAGTGACGAGGAGGACGTGGCCGCCTCGGTGGCACTGGTCACCCTGTGCGGGACGCTCGCCATAGCGGTACTTCCCCTCCTCCAGGGGCCGCTGGGACTCTCCGACCCCGCCTTCGGGCGGTGGGTCGGCGCTGGGGTGCACGATGTCGGTCAGGTCGTGGCCACCGCGCAGACCGCGGGCCCGGAAGCCCTGGGTGAGGCGGTCCTGGTCAAGCTGATGCGGGTGGCGCTGCTCGCCCCGCTGGTGGCGGCCGTGGCCTTCTCGGTACGGGCCCGGCGTCGCGGGGTGCGCACCGCCTCGGGCCGCCGCCCGGCACCGGTGCCGCTGTTCGTGCTCGGGTTCCTGGCCGCGGCCGCGCTGCGCGCCACCGGGGTACTGCCCGACGTAGCGCTGGAATGGGCGCACACCGCCCAGGAGGCACTGCTGGCAGCGGCCCTGTTCGGCCTGGGGAGCGCGGTGCACCTGCCGACGCTGGCCCGGACCGGCGGGCGGGCCGCGGCGTTGGGACTCGGGGCGTGGGTGGTGGTCGCGGGGGTTTCGTACGCGGGCGTGATGCTCACCGTATGACGGTGCAACGGCGGGGAGTTGGCCATTTCCTGGCCGGAACCGACCGAACGTTCCGACTGCCCGCTGACATTGCAGCGGGCCCGTGCCACTCTGCCCCCGGTAATCCGCACCACGCACCGAGCACCGCGCACAGCCGATCCGCACCGACCGCTCTTCACCCCCACCCTGCCCGGTTTCGCCACCCGGCCCGGGCACGGCAGAAGGAGTCATGCGTGAATCGTCATCGCACGGCCTTGTCCGTCCTGCTCGCCGCGGGCGCCCTGGTCGCGGGCGCCCTGACGGCGGCCACCCCCTCACTCGCCGCGGACGCCCCCGCGTCCTTCCGGCAGCAGCACACCCAGGGCTTCTGGACCGCTGAGCGGATGCGCAACGCCACCCCGCTCGACGTGACGGCGGTCCCCGGGGCGGCCCGCACCCCGGTCGCCACATCGGCGGCCCCCACGGCCATCGCCCCGACGGCAGCCGCATCCCCCACGGCGTTCCCGCAGGCGGGCGGCGCCTGGACGGGCGGCGGCGCCGTCGTGAAGACCTCCGGGCGGGTCTTCTTCAGCATGGGCGACCGGACCGCCTCCTGCTCCGGCGACTCGGTGACCAGCGCCAACGGCAGCACGGTCATCACGGCCGGCCACTGCGTGAAGTACCAGGGTGCCTGGCACACGAACTGGGTCTTCGTCCCCGCCTACAACAACGGCTCCGCGCCCTACGGGCAGTGGTCGGCCACCAAGACCTTCGCCACCGACCAGTGGGCCGCGAGCGAGGACATGAACATGGACGTCGGTCTCGCCGTCGTCGCCCCGCTGAACGGAAAGACCCTCAGCCAGACCGTCGGCGCCCAGGGGCTGCTCTTCAACGGCGGCTACAACAAGAAGATGTACTCCTTCGGCTTCCCCGCGGCGGCCCCGTACGACGGCACCAAGCTGGTCTACTGCAGCGGCAACAGCGGCAAGGACTTCCTGCTGACCAAGGATCACAGCCTGGCCTGCAACATGACCGGCGGCTCCAGTGGCGGCCCCTGGTTCCAGGACTTCAACGAGGCCACGGGCCTGGGCACCCAGGTCTCGGTGAACAGCTTCGGCTACACCTTCCTGCCGAACCGGATGTACGGCCCGTACTTCGGCAACGAGGCGAAGGCGGCCTACGACAAGGCCCAGACGTCCTGACCCCACAGGCGCCCCCGACACCCTTACCTGGCCGGTACTCTGTACCGGCCAGGTGGGTTGCCCGAGCGGCCTAAGGGAACGGTCTTGAAAACCGTCGTGGCGCGAGTCACCGTGGGTTCAAATCCCACACCCACCGCAGATGAACGGCCCCTGACCAGCTTGAACGGTCGGGGGCCGCTCTCATGTCCCCCCATCGCATCCGGCATGACGAGCCACCCGGCCTCCGCGGGCGCCGTTTCTCCTGCGCCCCTGGCAGACAGTGATCCGTGGCCTTGACCCTTCCGGGTGGTGTTTGTCGGAAGATCGGCGCGCGCGATGGGAGCGGTGCGGTTGCGGCCACATCATGACGAATGTATGCAGATCCGCCCGTCGGAACATCGTGAATCGAGGCACCCCGTCATGGCTCACCGCAACGTCCTCACGTCGATCTGGACCTCCGTCCTCGCCGCACTCGTGGCCCTCCTCTCCTGCTTCGGTCTCGCGGGGAAGGCGGCGCCCGCCCCCGCCGCTGTGGCTCCCGCGGCCCACGTCATGCGCCGGCCGGCCGTCGTGGCCCGGCGGACCTGGCGGGCGATGATGCGGGGCGGTTCGCTGCCGCCGACCATCAAGCAGCGGATCCGCGCCGAGGCGCACGGCAAGACCCCCTCCGTCCGCCGCTCCACCACCGCCGCGTCCATGGGTGCCGGAGCAGAAGTCGCCCGCCGGAGCCTGATCCCCGTCGCAGCCCCTGTGGCAGCCCCGGTTGCCGTGCACTCCGCAGCGACCGCCGGCGCCTCCCGGGAAGCGCTCCGGCTCGCCGCGTAGGCCGGTATCGGTTCCCGTAGTCGTAGTCGTAGTCGTAGTCGTCGTCGCAGTCGCACGGTCCGGTTCGCAGGCGTACGCGCCGCCGCCGGGCAGGAGCAGGACAGGCAGGACCGGAAGCACGAGCAGGGCCAGAGGCAGAGTCGGAACCAGAACCAGAAGCAGGCGCTGGAGCCCGGTCGGTCGTGACCGTGGATCGCGCTGAGTGGTGCCCCCGGAGTGGGGCACGGGTGGATCACCCCGGCTTGCGCCGGGGCGCACAGGGGGCGTGAAGCTTGGCATCGCAGGGCCGCAGGCCCGGGAGACGGTGGGGTTCCCGGACAGCGCGGCCCTTTTCGGCATGTCCGGGACACGGAGTCTGGCGGAACGCTTCATCCCTTGTGTGGCGGGGGGTGCAGCAGTTTCCAGGCTGCTGACCTGGGGCTTCGGGGGCGCGAATGAGGTTTATCCGATGTTGGCCATGCTTGCGGGGGAATCGGGAACTCCGGGGTGGTTCGCCGGGGATTCGGTGGGCAACTGTGGTCTCGCGACGTCGTCACCACACGGAACGACCGAGGCGGTCGGCCAACTGCCCCGGAGCAAGTCCCACTTCGGTTTTCTGGAGGATAAAGACATGGCAAGCATCCGTACCGCCCGCGTCATCGCCGCCGTCGCCGCTCTCCCCCTCGCCGTCGGTCTCTTCGGTGGGGTGGCGTCGGCCGACAACGGCTCCTTCGCGAACGACGGATCGAATGCGAGCGTCGCCAGCATCATCGGCAGCGGCGTAGGCGGCGACAACCACGGCAACTCGTCCACCTCGCAGCAGGTGGCCACCGGCTCCGGTGCCTCCAATCAGAACAACACCGCGCAGGTCAACGGCTCGGCCTTCACCGCGATCCACCAGGCCAACTCGAACGTAGAGGTCAATTTCCTCCCGTGGCCGTAGCCGCGGCCTGAGCCGCTCCGATTCCTGAGGGCGTCTGTTGCGACCGGACCGGCTGGGGTCCGGTAGCGCAGGCGCCCTCGCGCATGTCCTGGCGGATGACCGGGCCGTGAGGCCGCTCCCCTCCCGACCTTGACACCACGGGTGAATCTGACGGACAGTCAGGTTCCCTCGATGATGTGATGCCGGGAGGCCAGCGCCGTGCACCTCGCCCCGACCGAAGGCCAGTTGCGGCTCCGCGCCGAACTGCGCGCGTACTTCAAGGATCTGCTGCCGGACGGCGTCCCCGAGGACCCGGCCGGCCAGCGCGAACTCCTGCGCCGCATAGGAGCCGACGGACTGCTCGGCCTCGGCTGGCCCGTCGAGTACGGCGGCCAGGGCCGCGGCGCCGACGAGCAGTTCGTCTTCTTCGACGAGGCATACCGGGCCGGCGCCCCCGTCTCCATGGTCACGCTCAACACCGTCGGGCCGACCCTGATGAAGTACGGGACCGAGGAGCAGAAGGACTACTTCCTGCCCCGGATTCTCGCGGGCGACGTCGTCTTCGCCATCGGCTACTCCGAACCAGAGGCCGGCACCGACCTCGCCGCCCTGCGCACCCGCGCGGTCCGAGACGGAACCGACTGGCTGATCGACGGGCAGAAGATCTTCACTTCCAACGCCCAGAATGCGGACTGGATCTGGCTCGCCTGCCGCACCGACCCGCAGGCCCCCAAGCACAGGGGCATCTCGATCATCCTGGTGCCGACCAGCACTCCGGGCTTCTCCTGGACCCCGATCGACACCGTCGGCGGCCTCACCACCACGGCGACCTACTACGACTCCGTCCGGGTGCCCGCCGGCCATCTCGTCGGCCCCGAGCACGGGGGATGGGGCCTGATCACCAACCAGCTCAACCACGAGCGGGTCGCCCTCGCCGCCATCGGCATGCAGGCCGAGGACTTCTACGCGTACGCGCTCGACCACGCCCGCACCCCCGATCCGATCACCGGCGACCGGCCCGCCGACCTCCCCTGGGTGCAGTCCCGGCTCGCCGAGGCACACGCGCGCCTGGCCGCCGTACGCCTCCTCAACTGGCGCCTCGTCCAGGACGTGGGCAGCGGCGCGCTGGCCGCCGGCGACGCCAGCGGGGTGAAGTTCCTCGGCACCGAGTCCACCGTCGAGGTGTACCGGATGTGCCAGGAGGTGGTGGGCGAGGAGGCCCTGATCCGCGGGCCCGGAGCCTTCGCGGGCGGCGAGCTGGAGCGAATGAACCGAGCTGCCCAGATCAACACCTTCGGCGGCGGGGTCAGCGAGGTACAGCGGGAGATCGTCGCCATGATGCGGCTCGGCATGAAGGGGAGGAAGCGATGACGGTGGTGGACGCGGCCGAGGAGGCAGCCCGGTTCCACATGCTGCTGGCGGCCTTCGAAGGACAGCCGGCCGCCACCGGAGGCCGGGGCAAGGACGCGGTCAACGAACCGATGATCCGCCACTGGTGCGAGGCGATGGGCGACGCCAACCCCGCCTACACCGGGCCGGACGCGATCGCTCCGCCCACCATGCTCCAGGCCTGGACGATGGGCGGCCTCTCCGGCCACGCGGACCGCTCCTCCGCCTACGACGAGCTCCTCGGGCTCCTCGACGGCGCCGGCTTCACCTCCGTGGTCGCCACCGACTGCGAGCAGGAGTACCACCGTCCGCTGCGCCCCGGCGACGCGATCACCTTCGACGCCGTCATCGAGTCGGTGTCGCCCCGCAAGACGACCAAGCTGGGCACCGGCCACTTCGTGACCACCCGCATGGACGTCCAGGTGGACGGCGAGACCGCCGGTACCCACCGCTTCCGCATCCTCAAGTACGCGCCCGCCGCCCGGCCGGCGAAGCGCTCCCCGGCCCAGCGCCCCCGCCCGGTGATCAACCGCGACAACCAGGAGTTCTGGGACGGCGTGCGGGAGCACAGGCTGCTGATCCAGCGCTGCACCGCCTGCACCACCCTCCGCTTCCCGTGGCTCCCCGGCTGCAACGCCTGCGCGAGCCCGGACTGGGACACCGTCGAGGCCTCCGGCGCCGGCACGGTGTTCAGCTACGTCGTCATGCACCACCCGCCCTTCCCGGCCTTCGACCCGCCCTACGCGGTCGCCCTCGTCGAGCTCGCCGAAGGAGTCCGGATGATCAGCAACATCACCGGTGTGCCCTACGACAAGGTGCGCATCGGCCTCCCCGTCCAGCTGGAATTCCTGCGCGTCGACGACGGCCTGGAACTCCCCGTCTTCCGCGGGAGTGCGGGCTGATGGACTTCCACCCCACCGAGGAGCAAGCCGCCGCGGCCGGTCTCGCCGCCCGGATCTTCTCCGATCTCGCCACCCACGAACGCCTCGCCGAAGCAGGTACCGGCAGCGATGCCGAACTGTGGAAGGCCCTCACCACGGCCGGACTGACCACCGCGGTCGAGGAGATCGGCCTGCTCGGTCTGGTCCTGCTGCTGGAGGAACAGGGCCGTACCACCGCGCAGGTTCCGTACGCCGCCACCTGCGCGTACGGGATCCTCCCCGTGGCCGCGCACGGCAGCCCCGAGCAGCGCGCCCGCCTGCTGCCCGCCCTCGGCACGGGCGAGGCGGTGGCCACCGGTGCCTTCCCGGCGCGCGGCCGGATCACCGCCGAGGGCGGCCGGCTCACCGGGACCGCCCCCGCCGTGCCCTGGCTGCGCGACGCCACGCACGTACTGGTCCCGGACGCGGACCGGGCGCTGTGGCTCGTACGGACCGATGCGCCCGGCGTGCGGACCGCCGCCGTGGAGACCACCGCCCCCTGGTCGGCGGGCCGGCTGACCCTGGCCGGAGCCGAGGCCGAACCCCTCGGGTCCGACGGCGCCTACGAGGCCACACTCGCCGCCGCCCGCACCGCGTTCGCCGGGCTCCAGGCGGGCGTCTGCGCGGGCTCGCTCGCCCGGGCCGTGGAATACACCTCCACCCGCGAACAGTTCGGCCGGCCGCTCTCCACCAACCAAGGGGTCATGCTGCGCGCGGCCGACGCGTACATGGACACCGAGGCGATCCGGGTCACCGCGTACGAGGCGGCCTGGCGCATCGACCAGGGCCTTTTGGCGCACGAGCACGTGCTCACGGCCGCCTGGTGGGCCGCGGAGGCGGGCAAGCGGGTCGTGCACGCGGGCCAGCACCTGCACGGCGGCATGGGCGCCGACCTGGACCACCCCGTCCACCGGCACTTCTTGTGGGGACGCCAACTGGACGCCTACCTGGGCTGCGGCAGTGAGCTGCTGGCCGAGCTCGGGGCCTCGATCGCCGGGTCCGCCGCGTCCCCCGCATTCGCTCCGACAGCCGAGGGAGAGCAGGCATGAACGTCGGCGACACGCTGCCGCCGCTGGAGATTCCGGTCACCCGCACCCTGATCGTCGCGGGCGCGATCGCCTCCCGCGACTACCAGGACGTGCACCACGACGCGGCGCTCGCGCAGGAGAAGGGATCCCCGGACATCTTCATGAACATCCTGACGACGAACGGCCTGGTCGGCCGGTACGTCACCGACCACCTCGGCCCGCGCGCCGTCCTGCGCAAGGTGGCCATCCGCCTCGGCGCCCCCAACTACCCGGGCGACACGATGACCCTCACCGGCACGGTCAGCGCCCTGTCCGGGACCACGGTCGAAATCCGGGTGGTCGGCGCCAACGGCCTCGGCCACCACGTGTCGGGAACGGTCACCGCGGAGGTGCCGGCATGAGTGTCCGTACCCGCGACGCGCTCGGTGGCCGCGCCGCCATCGCCGGCATCGGAGCGACCGAGTTCTCCAAGGACTCCGGCCGCAGCGAGCTCAAGCTCGCCGTCGAGGCCGTGCACGCCGCCCTCGACGACGCCGGGCTGACCCCCGCCGATGTCGACGGCATGGTCACCTTCACGATGGACACCAGCCCGGAGATCACCGTGGCCCAGGCGGCGGGCATCGGGGACCTGTCCTTCTTCTCCCGCATCCACTACGGCGGTGGCGCGGCCTGCGCCACCGTGCAGCAGGCCGCCCTCGCCGTCGCCACCGGCGTGGCGGAGGTCGTGGTCTGCTACCGCGCCTTCAACGAGCGCTCCGGGCGCCGCTTCGGGTCCGGTGTCCAGCAGCGGGAGCCCTCGGCGGAGGGGGCGGCGCTCGGCTGGTCGCTGCCCTGGGGGCTGCTGACCCCGGCCTCCTGGGTGGCCATGACCGCACAGAGATACCTGCACACCTACAACCTCACCCCCGAGGCCTTCGGGCACGTCGCGGTCACCGACCGCCGACACGCCGCGAACAACCCCGCCGCGTACTTCCACGGCAAGCCCATCACCCTCGCCGACCACGCCGCCTCGCGCTGGATCGTGGAGCCGCTGCGGCTCCTGGACTGCTGCCAGGAGACCGACGGCGGCCAGGCCGTCGTCGTCACCACGACCGAGCGCGCCCGGGACCTGCGGCACGCGCCCGCCGTGATCACCGCGGCTGCGCAGGGCGCCGGGCGCCGCCAGGAAGGCATGACCTCCTTCTACCGCGACGACCTCACCGGGCTGCCGGAGATGGACGTGGTCGCCCGCCAGCTGTGGCGGACCAGCGGGCTGAGGCCCTCGGACATCGACGTCGGCATCCTCTACGACCACTTCACCCCTTTCGTGCTGATGCAGCTGGAGGAGTTCGGCTTCTGCGCGCCGGGCGAGGCCGCGGACTTCGTCGCCGCGGACGCCCTGCCGCTCAACACCCACGGCGGCCAGCTCGGAGAGGCGTACCTGCACGGGATGAACGGCATTGCCGAGGCCGTGCGCCAACTGCGCGGCACCTCCGTCAACCAGGTCGCGGGGGCGGCGCACGCACTTGTCACGGCCGGTACCGGGGTCCCGACCTCCGGCTTGATCCTCGGTGCCGACAGCTGAGAACCGGGACCCGGGGCTCCCCACCCCCTCCACCTTCAGGAGGTGGGGATGGCCCTACTCCTACAACCTGAGACGGATCCACCATCGGCACCTGCGGCCGATCCCATGACAGACGGGCGCTCCTAGCGTGGAGACATGACCACGCCTGTGTGCACGCTCGCCTCGAATCCGACGCCGTACCCGTCGTTCTCGGCGTACGTCCGGACCCGGGGCACGGTCCTGATGCGCACCGCGCGCTCCCTCACCGCCAACCCGTGCGATGCGGAGGACCTGCTCCAGACGGCCCTTGCGAAGACCTACGTGGCCTGGGACCGGATCGAGGACCACCGCGCCCTGGACGGCTACGTCCGGCGGACCCTGGTCAACACCCGCACCTCTCAGTGGCGCAAGCGCAAGGTCGACGAGTTCGTATGCGACGAGCTCCCCGAGACCGAGGCGGCCCCGGCCTCCGACCCCGCCGAAGCACAGGCACTGCGCGATGCGATGTGGCGCGCGGTGACCCGGCTGCCCGATCGCCAGCGGGCCATGGTCGTCCTGCGGTACTACGAGGACATGAGCGAGGTGCAGACCGCAGAGCTGCTCGGGGTCTCGGTCGGCACGGTCAAGAGCGCGGTTTCCCGTGCGCTGGGCAAGCTCCGCGAGGACCCGGAGCTCATGCCGGTCCGTTGAGACGAAGGATGTTTCACGTGAAACCAGAGGGCGTCGGGGGATGTTTCACGTGAAACACGCGCCGGTTTCTACTCCCGGGTAGTGACATGCCGACCGGTACGTGCGCAGAATCGGCAGCATCCGTAGCCGCCGCAGCGCCGCAGCGCTCACCGGGAGGACGCTTTGCTCAGCACCATGCAGGACGTACCGCTCCTCGTCACCCGCATACTCCGACACGGGATGACGATCCACGGGAAGTCCCAGGTCACGACCTGGACCGGGGAGGCCGAGCCGCACCGCCGCAGCTTCGCCGAGATCGGCAACCGTGCCACCCGTCTCGCCGGAGCCCTGCGCGACGAGCTCGGAGTGCAGCAGGACGAACGGGTCGCCACCCTGATGTGGAACAACGCCGAGCACGTCGAGGCGTACTTCGCGATCCCCTCCATGGGTGCCGTTCTGCACACCCTCAACCTGCGGCTCCCCCCTGAGCAGCTGGTCTTCATCGTCAACCACGCCGCCGACCGGGTGGTGCTGGTCAACGGCACCCTGCTGCCCCTGCTCGCGCCGCTCCTGCCGCACCTGCCGACCATCGAGCACGTGGTGGTCAGCGGCATCGGCGACCGCTCCGCGCTCGAGGGCCTGAACGTGCGCGTGCACGAGTACGAGGAGCTCCTCGCCGGCAGCTCCGACAGCTACGACTGGCCCGACCTGGACGAGCGCCAGGCGGCCGCCATGTGCTACACCTCCGGCACCACCGGGGACCCCAAGGGCGTCGTGTACTCCCACCGCTCGGTCTACCTGCACTCCATGCAGGTCAACATGACCGAGTCGATGGGGCTGACCGACAAGGACACCACCCTCGTCGTGGTCCCGCAGTTCCACGTGAATGCCTGGGGCCTGCCCCACGCCACCTTCATGACCGGCATCAACATGCTGATGCCGGACCGGTTCCTGCAGCCCGCCCCGCTCGCCGAGATGATCGAGCGGGAGAAGCCCACGCACGCCGCGGCCGTCCCCACCATCTGGCAGGGGCTGCTGGCCGAGGTCACCGCCAACCCGCGCGACCTGACCTCGATGAAGCAGGTAACCATCGGCGGTGCGGCGTGTCCGCCCTCCCTGATGGAGGCGTACGACAAGCTCGGCGTCCGCGTCTGCCACGCCTGGGGCATGACGGAGACCTCCCCGCTCGGCACGATGGCGCACCCGCCGGCCGGTCTGAGCGCCGAGGAGGAGTGGCCCTACCGGATCACCCAGGGCCGCTTCCCGGCCGGCGTCGAGGCCCGGCTGATCGGCCCCGGCGGCGACCTCCTGCCCTGGGACGGGGAATCGGCGGGCGAGCTGGAGGTGCGCGGCAACTGGATCGCAAGCTCCTACTACGGCGGCGCGTCCGGCGAGCCCTTCCGCCCCGAGGACAAGTTCAGCGCCGACGGCTGGCTCAAGACCGGCGATGTCGGCGTCATCAGCGCCGACGGCTTCCTCACCCTCACCGACCGCGCCAAGGACGTCATCAAGTCCGGCGGTGAGTGGATCTCCAGCGTCGATCTGGAGAACGCGCTGATGGCGCACCCCGAGGTCGCCGAGGCCGCCGTCGTCGCCGTCCCCGACGAGAAGTGGGGAGAGCGCCCGCTGGCCACGGTCGTCCTCAAGGAGGGCGCGACCGTGAACTACACGGATCTGCGCGAGTTCCTCGCCCAGACCATCGCGAAGTGGCAGCTGCCGGAGCGCTGGACGTTCATCGAGGCGGTGCCGAAGACCAGCGTCGGGAAGTTCGACAAGAAGGTGATCCGCAAGCAGTACGCGGACGGCGCGCTGGACGTCACCAAGCTCGACTGACGACCGCGGGCTAACCCCGGGTGAGCCATGGCCGCAGCAGCCTGCTGACCGCGGGCATGGCCACGTAGGTCATCAGGGTGCTGAACACTACGGCGAAGGCGGCCGTGCGCAGTACGAAGTGCAGATCCACCAGGTACGGCCCGAGCACCGCGTTGCCGGCCAGCGAGATCGGGAAGATGGCCAGCCCCGAGCTGATCGCCATCTTCCACCGCGGCGGCGCGGGCCGGGTCGTACCCGGCTTGGCGAACCACGTCTCCATGCCGTGCAGTTCCCGGCGGGCTATCTCCGTGTGGTGGTGGCCGAGGCAGTTGGAGAACCACTGCGCCCGTTCCGGGGAGTCCTGCCAGCGCTGGAACGCGGCCTGATTGCGGAACCGGTGGACCAGGAACCACGGCCCGCCCTCGGCCGCCGGGCGGAAGAGCCCGTACCCGAGGTGGTCCGGGAAGCCCGCGGCCGTCTCCAGGATCCCGTGGGCCCAGGCCTCGAAGGTCTCCTCGTGCCCGGGCTCCACCTGCCGCGCGATGAGCAGGTTCACCTCCCCGTTGTCGGCGGGGACGGTGTGCTCGCTCGTGTTGATGATGGCCATCGGCCCAGGATTGCTAGTTGGTGCCGATCTTGGCCAGCAGGTCCACGATGCGGCCCTGGACGTCCGCCGTCGTCGCCCGCTCCGCGAGGAACAGGACGCTCTCGCCGGAGGCGAGCCGCGGCAGCTCGGCCGGGTCGATGCCGGTCGTCGTGTAGACGACCAGAGGAGTGCGGTTCAGCTGCCCGTTGGCCCGCAGCCAGTCCACGATCCCGGCCCGCCGACGGCGCACCTGCATCAGGTCCATGACCACCAGGTTGGGCCGCATCCGCGTCGCCAGTTCCACGGCGTCGGTATCGGCACCCGCCCGCGCGACCTGCATGCCGCGCCGCTCCAGAGCGGCGGTCAGCGCGGTCGCGATCTCGTCGTGCTCCTCGATCAGCAGTACCCGGGAGGGGTGCTGCTCGCTGTCGCGCGGCGCCAGCGCCTTCAGCAGTACGGCCGGATCGGCTCCGTACGCCGCCTCGCGCGTGGCGTGCCCCAGCCCGGCTGTGACCAGTACGGGGACCTCCGCGGCCACGGCGGCTTGGCGCAGGGACTGCAGGGCGGTCCGGGTGATCGGTCCGGTCAGCGGGTCGACGAAGAGCGCGGCGGGGAACGCGGCGATCTGTGCGTCGACCTCCTCGCGGGAGTGCACGATCACCGGCCGGTAGCCGCGGTCGCTCAGCGCCTGCTGCGTCTGCACGTCGGGCGCGGGCCACACCAGGAGCCGGCGCGGATTGTCCAGGGGCTCCGGCGGCAGCTCGTCGTCCACGGGCAGCGGCACGGGCCGGTTGACCACCTCGACGGCGCCGCCCGGGCCGTCCAGCGGTTCGGGGCCCTCGTCGGCGCCCGCCTCGGGCGCCCCTATGGCGAAGGCCCGGCCCTGCGGGGCGGGCTCGGCGAGCCGACGACGGCGGCCGGACCCGGAGGCCGAACCGGACCCGGACGCCGGGCCGGAGCCGCCCGGGTCCACGGAAATGCCCTGGCCGAGGGTGCCGAGGGCGCGCACGCTGATGGGCTGCGCGGCCTGGCCCTCCGCCGGGGTGTCCTGCGGCCGGCGTGCACCGGGGAGCGCGACCTGGCCCGAGGCCCCGTCGTCCTCAGCGGCGGTACGGGCCGCCGGTACCGGCCATGCCGGTGCGCCGGCCAGCGCGCGACGCCGCCCGGTCGGGCCCTCGGTGGACTCGTCGGGCTGCGCGGCGGGCGCCTCGGGCTCGGAGGCGGGGGTGCCCAGCACGCGGCGGCCACGCCGCCCGGCGGGTGCGTCGGTGTCGGTTTCGGCCCCGGCCGGAGCGGGGGCCGGCGTGGGACCGGCGGGAAGCGCGAAGCCGCCCTCGGGGGCGATGGGCCGCGCGGGAGCGGGAGCGGGCGCCGGCGCGAGCCCGGTCGCGGGTACGGGGCCGCCGGGCTGCGCCGGACCGGCCGGACCCAGCGCCCGGCGCCGCCCGGCGGGGTGCTCGGTCACCGGAACGGGGGGCACCGCGGGTACGGGCGGGAGCGCGGGCATGGCCGTGCCCTGCGGGGGCACGGGCCGCGCGGGGCCGCCCTGGCCTTCGGGCCCGGCCGTGCCCTCGGCCTCGCCGCTGCCGTCACCGGCCCGGCCTCGCCTGCGTCCGGTGCCGAGTCCGGCCGGATTCACCGGGGACTGCGCGAGCTCGGGGCCCGCCTCGGGAAGGTCGGCCTCGCCCGCCCGCCGCCGCCCGGAGGGCAGCGCCAGCGCGCCACCGCCCTGGCCCGCCTGTGTGGCCTGAGCTGCCTCGGGGGCCGTGTTCTCGTCGTCCAGGAAGGCGTCCACCCCGCGCCGACCGCGGCGACCGCCGGAGACCTTGCCGGGAGCGGCGTCCCCGGCAGCTCCCGCGCCGTCGCCGGCCGGACCGGCCGGGGGCTCCTCCGCCGGCTCCGGCAGGGTCACCGTCCCGGCTCCCGAGCCGAGCGGAAGCTCCAGCACGAACGCCCCGCCGGGCGCGCCCGGAACCTCCACCGTCTGCAGCACGCCGCCGTGCGCGGCCACGATCCCCCGAACGATCGGCTCGTGGACCGGGTTGCCGCCCTCGTACGGTCCGCGGACCTCGATCCGTACGACATCGCCGCGCTGCGCGGCGGCCACCACGATCGTCGAGTCGCTGTACCCGCTGCCCTGGCGGGTCTTGCCCGTGGCGTCCACCCCGGCCACGTCCGCGACCAGGTGGGCGAGCGCGGTCGCGATCCGGTCCGCGTCCACCTCGGCCTCGATGGTCGGCGCGTGGACGGCGAACTGCGCGCGGCCCGGACCGATCAGCTCGACCGCGCCGTCGACGCCCGCCGCGACGACGGTGTTGATCAGGACTTTCTTCTTCTCGAGCCGGTCGCGGCCGGAGTCCAGACGCTGGTAGCCGAGGACGTTGTCCACCAGGGTGGTCATCCGCGAGTACCCGGCGGCCAAGTGGTGCAGGAGCTGGTTGGCCTCGGGCCACAGCTGACCGGCGTCGTCGGCCGCCAGCGTCGCCAGCTCGCCGCGCAGCTCGTCCAGCGGCCCCCGCAGGGAGTCGCCGAGGACGGCCATCAGCTGTGCGTGCCGGGCCGCGAGGGCGTCGTAGGGCCGCCGGTCGGTGAAGGTCATGACGGCGCCGACGAGCTGCTCCCCGTCCCGTACGGGCGAGGTGGTCAGGTCGACGGCGACCGGCTGGCCGGCCTTGTTCCACAGCACCTGTCCGCGGACGCGGTGCTTGCGTCCGCTGCGCAGCGTGTCGGCGAGCGGGGACTCCTCGAAGGGGAACGGGGATCCGTCGGCGCGGGAGTGCTGGACGAGGCCGTGCAGTTCGCGGTTGCCGAGGTCGGTGGCGCGGTAGCCGAGGATCTGGGCGGCGGCCGGGTTGACCAGCACCACCCGTCCGTCGGTGTCGGTGCCCACGACGCCCTCGGCGGCGGCGCGCAGGATCATTTCGGTCTGCCGCTGGGAGCGGGCCAGCTCGGCTTCGGTGTCCACGGTCTGCGAGAGGTCCCGGACCACGAGCATCAGCAGCTCGTCGCCGGTGTACGAGGGCTGCGGCTCTCGGTAGGCGTCGCGTCCGTCGAGATGGGCGCTGGTGACCTCGACGGGGAACTCGGAGCCGTCGGTTCGGCGCGCGATCATCCGCTTGGGTTTGGCGCGGCCGCCGTCGTCCTCGCCGGGCCGGCGCATGGAGCCGGGGATCAGCTTGGAGTCGAACTCGGGCAGGAGGTCGAGCACGCCGCGGCCGACGAGCCCGGTGCCGGGACTCTCCATGACCTCGAGAGCGATCGAATTGGCGTTGACGACCGTGCCGTTGGCGTTGACGAGCAACAGCGCGTCCGGAAGAGCGTCGAGTATTGCTGCGAGGCGAGCAGCGCCTCGGGATGGCCTGCTGCTCACGACGAGCTTCCTCCCTGACCACAACTACCGGCAAGTCACGGGAGGAGTCTAAGGCCACAGGCCCGCGGTGAGGTGGCCGATGCGCGGTCGATACCGCCCATCCCGCGCATCCTCCCAGGTCAGGAACGCCCACTCGGAAGCAGAGGTTCCAACTGGTCCCAGCGGCTGATTTCGCATCCGTTCGTCCGCCGGAACGTTGCGTCCACCTTGTGGCCGTTCCACGTTCCGGTGATCCGGGCGGTGGCGGGGCCCCCGTGCTGCATGGTGCAGATCTGCCGCTTGGAGACGGGTGCGAAGGGGTCCCTGCCCTCCCTGGCGAACTGGTCCAGCCGGGCACAGGCCCCCTCCGCCTGCGGATGGTCGCCGCCTGCGGGACCGCATTGGAGCCGGTACTCCCGGTCCAGCCGACGGTTCCCGGTGTCGGCCATGGCGATGGTGAGACGGTCGGGTGTCGGTGTCGCCAGAAGCCCCAGGGGCAGCGGGGGCAGCGGCCCGGCCGCCGCGGCGGCCAGGGCGGAGGTGACGGCGAAGGCGGCGAGACGCAGCATGGGGCACTCCAGGTCGTCCGTACGTCGTACGCCTGCCCAACGACGCGGGGGCCACCGACGTTGCGTGCCGCGGCTGCTTTAAGGCTTTGCCCTCTGCCCGTCGTGCCTAGTACCGTAGGAGCGGATTGGTGAGGGGCCCTGCGCCTGTGTCATCATCTGCACGCACCCTCGTACACGGGGGTGTGCTGGAGGCGTCGCCTAGTCCGGTCTATGGCGCCGCACTGCTAATGCGGTTTGGGTCTTACCACCCATCGAGGGTTCAAATCCCTCCGCCTCCGCACCTCATCGAAGCCCCGGTCCTGACGGACCGGGGCTTCGATGCGTTTCGGGGCAATCCGGTCCCCTCGTGATGTCCGCGCGAGCTCATCCGGATGATCTCCATCCAGCTCGTTTCCGCAGGTCAGTAGCGGTTTGGGTAATGGATTTCGCGTCCCGGCGAGGTCCATGTATTGTTGTTCTCGCAAGGCCAACGGGGCGCAAAACCCCGAGAAGCCCAAGCACTCGTAGCTTAACGGATAGAGCATCTGACTACGGATCAGAAGGTTGCAGGTTCGAATCCTGCCGAGTGCACATGAATCAGAAGCCCCCCGGGATCATCCCGGGGGGCTTCTGGCGTCAGTACCCCTGAGGAGCTGAGCATGGTCGTGCACACCGCCACTCCGCTCGCCCGGGAGATTCCCGCACCCGAGCGGGTCTGGTACGCCTCCTACGGTTCCAACATGCACATGGACCGCCTGGCCGCGTACATCGGCGGCGGGACCCCGCACGGAGCGACGCGCACGTACCCGGGCTGCCGGGACCGGCGGGCGCCCGAGCGCTCGATCGCGGTGGAGCTGGAAGGGTGCCTGTACTTCGCCACGGAGTCCCCCGTGTGGACCGGGGGCCGCGGGTTGTACGACCCCACGGCACCCGGGCGGACGCGCGGGCGGGCACACCTGGTGACAGCCGGACAGATGTCCGACATCGCTGCGCAGGAGATGTACAGGGAGCCCGGCGCGGACCTGGATCTGGCGGCGGTCCTGCGGGACGGTCGTGACGAGCTGGGCCCGGGGCGGTACGAGACCCTGATCTGTCCGGGTGAGATCGAGGGCATCCCCGTGCTGACGTTCACCGCGCCGTGGGCCCTGGAGGACGTCGATGTGCTCACCCCGTCCGCCGTGTACCTGCGCTATCTGGCCGGCGGCCTCCTGGAGTCCGGTCCCTGGGAGGAACAGGACATCGCCGAGTACCTGGCGGCGTGCCCGGGTGCGGCCGGAGCGTGGACCGCCGACCAGGTAAGGGAGTTGCTGACGGCTGACACCGGCCGGTGACCGCGTGGGCGCACGCCGGTGAACGCCGGAGCAGGGCCTGGCTCTCCTCCTTGATGGGGAGGGGGTCCCCCGGAGGATGTCAGGGGCGGGATGGCTCTGGCGGGTGACGCGGACCAGGACCCGGCCTCGGTACGGTTTTCGAAGATCGTTCGAAGGTTGTCGGAGTCGGGAAAACGGGGGCACTCATGGGACTGTTCGGGAACGCGCACACCGTCGACCCGGTGTCGGCGCAGCGGGACTACGCGCGACTGTTGGGGCAGGGGGAGCAGGTGCATGCCGCCTTCCTGCTGATTCGGGACACGATCCTGTTCACCGACCGGCGGCTGGTGCTCGTCGACAAGCAGGGACTCACGGGGAAGAAGGTGGAGTACCACTCCGTCCCCTACCGGAGCATTACGCACTTCTCCGTCGAGACCGCCGGGCACTTCGATCTCGACGCCGAGCTCAAGATCTGGATATCCGGCGGCGCGGCGCCGATCGAGAAGACCTTCACCAAGGGCGTCGACATCTACGAGGTGCAGGCGATCCTGACGCAGTTCGTCGCCCGGTAGTCCGGAGGGGCGGCCCTGCCCTCAGAGGACCCGGGGGAGGCCGGTCACCGACATCACCAGGGAGTAGAGGGAAGTGGTGGCGGTGATGAAGAGGCGGTTGTTCCTGGCGCCGCCGAAGGCGATGTTCGAGACCGGTTCCGGGACGCGGACGCGGCCGATCAGGGTGCCGTCCGCGGCGTAGCACTGGACGCCGTTCTCCATCGCGGCCGCCCACAGCCGGCCCTCGTCGTCGAAGCGGATGTTGTCGACCCCGGGGCAGCCGGTGAAGATCCGGTCGTCGGTGAGGGTGCCGTGGTCGGTGACCTTGAAGGCGCGGATGTGGCCGGCCCGGGTGTCCGCGGCGTACAGCTCGCTCTCGTCGGGGGAGAAGACGACTCCGTTGGGGCCGAGGAAGCCGTCGGCGACCATCCGGACCTCCCCGGTCGAGGGGTCGGCGCGGTAGAGGTTGCAGGCGCCGATCTCGCTGGGTGCGCGGTGGCCCTCGTAGTCGCTGGTGATTCCGAAGTCGGGGTCGGAGAACCAGACGGAGCCGTTCGAGCGGACCACGGCGTCGTTCGGGCTGTTGAGCCGCTTGCCGTCGAAGCGGTCGGCGATGACGGTGAGGCTGCCGTCCGGTTCGGTGCGGGTGACGCGCCGGTTGCCCTGCTCACAGGTGATCAGGCGGCCCTGGCGGTCCAGGGTGTTGCCGTTGGCGTGGCCGGCCGGGGAGCGGAAGACGGAGACCGCCCCGGTCGCTTCGTCCCAGCGCAGCATCCGGTCGTTGGGGATGTCGCTCCACACCAGTTGCCGCCAGGCGGGCAGGTAGAGCGGGCCCTCCGCCCAGCGGCAGTCGTCGTGCAGCCGCTCCAGCCGGGCGTCGCCGTTGGCGCAGCGGCCGGTCCGGAAGCGCTCGTCCAGAATCTCGTACAAGGTGAGGTCGGCTATGGCAGACATGATTCCCCCTGGAAGGGTTCTACCGAATTATGTTCGGTCTGATGGTGAGATTGCAGGATCAGGTACCGTCTTCGCAAGGGCCGACAGGCCCATGAGAGGAAGATTGCGTGGACGACATCGACCGTGCGCTCGTCCTGCGCCTGCAGCAGGACGCCGGCCAGTCGTACGCCGCTCTGGGCACGGCCGTCGGGCTCTCGGCGGGGGCCACCCACGAGCGTGTACGCAAACTGCGCGAGCGCGGGGTGATCCGGCGGACCACCGTCGACGTCGACCCGGCCGCCGTCGGCAGCGGAGTCCTGGCCTACGTGATGGTCGACTCCAACGCCTGGATGGGTGAGTCCGGCGCCGAGTTCGCCGCGATCCCCGAGATCCAGGAGGCGCACATCATCGCGGGCAGCGCGTCCGTGCTGGTCAAGGTGCGGACGGCCTCGACCGAGCAGCTGCAGGACGTCCTGCGGCGCCTCTACGCCATCAACGGCGTCAGCGGTACGCACGCCACCGTCGTCCTGGAGACGTTCTTCGAGAGGCCGCTCCCGCTGTGACCTGGTGGTGCACCGGGATCCGGTGGAAGGACGGCCGTCCCGCCATCAGGTGGTACGGGGAGGGGCGCGGCGAGCGGGTGAGCGAGCTCGCGTACGGGCAGCGGATCGCCTTCGCCGCACGCGGCGAGCGGCACTGCCTCGGCGTGTGGAGGGCAGGGAAGCGGACGCCCTGCCCCACCGCGGACACCGTGCCGGGCCGCACCGGGAACGCGCAGTGCCCCGAATGCGCCCGCCTCGACCGGTCGTTCTCCGTGGCGGCCGACACCAATGCCGCCGATCCGCGCACCTACCGCGTCTACCTGGCCTGGTTCGGGCCCGGCATGGTCAAGGTGGGGATCACCGCCGAGGAGCGCGGCTCGGCCCGGCTGCTGGAGCAGGGGGCGGTGGCCTGGGCCTGGCTCGGGCGAGGTCCGCTGATGGCCACCCGGCGCACCGAGGAGCTGCTGCGGGCCGCGCTCGGGGTGCCCGACCGGATCGCGTACGCCCGCAAGCGCGCCGTACGGGCCCACCTGCCGGCCGCGCCCGACCGGGCCCGGGAGGTCGCCGAGCTGCACGCACGGGCGGCGGCGCTGCCCGGGTGGCCGGAGTCGCTGGAGCGGGTGGAGTGCGAAGTGGCCGACCATGCGCAGGCGTTCGCCCTGGACGCCCTGCCCGGGCTGTCCGGGCTGTCCGGGCCCGCGAGGGTGCTTGCCGAGATGGTGCCCGGAGGGTGCGTCGTGGGCCGGCTGGCGGGCGCGGCGGGTCCCGATCTGCACCTCGCGGACGGACTCGTGGTGGACACCCGGCTGCTGGCCGGCTGGGAGCTCACCGCGCCGGGGGACGAGGCGGTGACATCGGTCCCCGTGGCGCAGATCCCGTCCGCCGGCGGGCCTCCTGCCGAGCAGGACGGGCTGTTCTGACACCCGTGGCCGGCCGCGGCCATGGTCAAAACTTGGATCCCTTTGGCCTTCCGGCGCCGATTCCGGTGGACATGCCGGGGGCGCTCCGCCGAGGGTGTCGGTCATGACCATTCAGCCGGTACCGGCCTTCGAACCCCCTTATGTCATGGCCGTTTTCAGCAACGTCCGTACTGCCGACGACTCCGGATACCCCGAGACCCTCGAGCGGATGCAAGAGATCGTCTCGGCGAATCCGGGGTACCTCGGCTACGAGTCGGCGCGGACCCCCGGCGGCCTCGGCATCACCGTCGCCTACTTCCGCGACCACGAGTCCCTCACCGCGTGGCGCAAGGACATGGAGCACCAGGCGGCGATGAAGCAGGGCCGCGCCGACTGGTACGAGAGCTACACCCTGCACGTCGCGACCGTCGAGCGGAGCCACGGCTTTGTCCGCAACGGCTGAGGCGGTCCGCGCCTTCCGGGAGCGGCTCGGGCTGCCCGGACTGGTCGACGTCCACACGCACTTCATGCCCGAGCGCGTGCTGGACAAGGTGTGGGACTACTTCGACGCGATCGGCCCGCTGACCGGCGTCGAGTGGCCCATCACCTACCGGCACGAGGAGGAGCAGCGCGTCGCACTCCTGCGGGAGTTCGGGGTCCGGGCCTTCACCGCCATGCTCTACCCGCACAAACCGGCGATGGCCGCCTGGCTCAACGCCTGGTCCGCCGACTTCGCCGCCCGCACCCCCGACTGCCTGCACACCGCGACCTTCTTCCCGGAGGAGGGCGCGACCGCCTACGTCCGTCACGCCGTCGACGCGGGAGCCCGGATCTTCAAGGCGCACCTCCAGGTCGGCGGCTACGACCCGAACGACGACCGGCTCGACCCCGTCTGGGGGCTGCTCGCCGAGGCCGGCATCCCGATCGTGATCCACTGCGGCTCGGGGCCCGCCCCGGGCAAGCACACCGGACCCGAGCCGATCGCACGGCTGCTGGCCCGCCACCCGAGGCTGCCGCTGGTCATCGCCCACATGGGCATGCCCGAGTACGCCGACTTCCTCGACCTGGCCGACCGGTACGCCGAGGTCCGCCTGGACACCACCATGGCCTTCACCGACTTCGCCGAGCAGATCAGCGGCTTCCCGCCCGGGGACCGCGGGCGCCTCGCGGACCTCGGCGACCGGATCCTGCTCGGCACCGACTTCCCCAACATTCCCTACCCCTACGAGCACCAGTTCGCCGCCCTCGAACGGCTCGGCCTCGGCGACGACTGGCTGCGCGCCGTCTGCCACGACAACGGCGCCCGGCTCTTCCGTCTCGACGGCTGACCGCCGGCCCGGCCCCCATTCCTTTCTCAGGAAATTCACAGGTAGGCACAAGAACGCTCTCAGAGGCACCGGACAGCGTGTTCGTCATGACTGCGACGACCACCTCCCATGCGTCCACGTCCACCAACCACCCGTCGGCCCTGGTGCGGCCCGACGGGGGACCCTGCAGGGTCCTCGTCGTCGACGACGAGGCCTCGCTCTCCGAGCTGCTGTCCATGGCCCTGCGCTACGAGGGGTGCGAGGTCCGCAGTGCCGGCGACGGCGCGGGTGCGGTCCGGGCGGCACGGGAGTTCCGGCCGGACGTGGTCGTCCTCGACATCATGCTCCCCGACATGGACGGCCTCGCCGTCCTCGGGCGGCTGCGCCGTGAGATCCCCCAGGTCCCCGTGCTGTTCCTGACCGCCAAGGACTCGCTGGAGGACCGGATCGCGGGCCTCACCGCGGGCGGCGACGACTACGTCACCAAGCCCTTCAGCCTGGAGGAGGTCGTGGCCCGGCTGCGCGGCCTGGTCCGGCGCTCGGGCGCGGCGCAGGCGGCACGAGGCGGCTCGGTGCTGTCCGTCGGTGATCTCCGGCTGGACGAGGACAGCCACGAGGTGGTCCGGGGCGACCGGGAGATCCACCTGACCGCCACCGAGTTCGAGCTGCTGCGCTACCTGATGCGCAACCCGCGGCGCGTGCTGAGCAAGGCACAGATCCTGGACCGGGTGTGGTCCTACGATTTCGGCGGCCAGGCCAATGTGGTCGAGCTGTACATCTCCTACCTGCGCAGGAAGCTGGAGAGCGGCCCCGGTCTGCCCAGGATGATCCACACGCGCCGCGGCGCCGGATACCTGATCAAGCCGGGCGAGTAGTGGCCTTCCGCAGGAACCGGCGACCACGCGGCCGCCGGCCCTGGTCGCTGCGCACCCGGCTCGTCGTCTCGGCAGTGGCACTGATCGCCGTGGTGGGCGCGGCCATCGGGACCGTCACCACCTTCGCCCTGCGCTCGTACCTGGTCACCGAGCTCGACGACCAGCTGGGCACCTCCGTGAGGATGGCCGCCCGGGCGCCCGGTGGGAAGCCGGTCCGGGAGAACAGCGTCGGCTTCGTCACGGCTCCCGGCAGCCCGCTGGACGCCGCCGGGATCCGCCTGGATCCCGCCGGGAACGTCCTCGGGACGGCCCGCAACGCCCGCGTCGACGGATGGCCGGTCGACCAGGCGCCGGCGCTGACCGAGGGCCAGGGCAAAGCCCTGGCCCAGGCCGCGCGGAAGTCCGCGCAGGGTACGCCCGGGCCGGTGGATGCGGAGCTCCCGGGCCTCGGCAGCTACCGGGTGCTGACCTCCCACGACGGGAACCTCGCCCTCGGCTTCCCCCTGAGCGACGTCGACTCCACCGTGCGCACCCTGGTGGGCGTGGAGCTCTGCGTCACGCTCGCCGGGCTGATCGCGGCCTCCCTCGCAGGTCAGGCCCTGGTCGGGGTCGCCCTGCGCCCGCTGCGCCGGGTGGCCGCCACCGCCACCCGGGTCTCCGAACTGCCCCTCCACAAGGGCGAGCCCGCTCTCCACGAGCGGGTACCGGACGCCGAGGCCGACCCCCGTACCGAGGTGGGCCAGGTCGGTGCCGCTCTCAACCGGATGCTGGGCCACGTCTCCTCCGCCCTCACCGCCCGTCAGGAGAGCGAGACGAGGGTCCGGCAGTTCGTCGCCGACGCCAGCCACGAGCTGCGCACCCCGCTGGCCTCCATCCGCGGATACGCCGAACTCACCCGCCGGGGACGGGAGGAGCCCGGCCCCGACACCCGGCACGCCCTGGGCCGGATCGAGTCCGAGGCCACCCGGATGACCGGCCTGGTCGAGGACCTGCTGCTGCTGGCCAGGCTCGACGCGGGCAGCCCGCTGCCCACCGGCGACGCCGACACCGACCTGGCCCCGCTCGTCATCGATGCCGTCAGCGACGCCCGGGCCGCGGGCCCCGAGCACCACTGGCGCCTGAACCTGCCCGAAGAGCCGGCACCGATCCGGGCCGACCCGGCCCGGATGCAGCAGGTCCTGGTCAACCTGCTCGCCAACGCCCGAACGCACACCCCGCCGGGGACCACCGTCACCGCGCATGTTTCACGTGAAACATCCGCCGTCCGGCTGCGGATCGAGGACGACGGGCCCGGAATCCCGCCCGACCTGCTCCCCCACGTCTTCGAGCGCTTCGCCCGCGGCGACGCCTCACGCTCCCGTGCGGCGGGCTCCACCGGGCTCGGGCTGGCCATCGTGCAGGCCGTGGTCACCGCGCACGGCGGGCGGGTCGGAGTACGGAGCGAGCCCGGGCGGACCTGCTTCGAGGTTCTGCTGCCGCACGCGGAGGCGGACCGTTCGGACTCACAGGCGGGGCACAGGCTCAGCACACAGCGGTGACAGGGCGCCCGGCGAATGTCGGAACATGCGAACCGACACCTCTCCCGGGGCCCTTCCGGCACGGGCGCCCCTCGCGCCCGTGCCCGGTGAGCCCGTCCTCGACGTGGTGATTCCTGTCTTCAACGAGGAGAAGGACCTCGGCCCGTGCGTCCGCAGGCTGCACGAGCACCTCACCCGGACCTTCCCCTACCCCTTCCGGATCACGGTCGCCGACAACGCGAGCACCGACCGCACCCCCGAGGTCGCGAACGGGCTCGCCGCCGCACTGGACGGCGTACGCAGCACCCGGCTGGAGGAGAAGGGCCGGGGCAGGGCCCTGCGCCAGGTGTGGTCCGGTTCCGACGCCCCCGTCCTCGCCTACATGGACGTGGACCTCTCCACCGACCTCAACGCCCTGCTGCCACTGGTCGCACCGCTGATCTCCGGCCACTCCGACCTCGCCATCGGCACCCGCCTCGCCCGTTCCTCGCGGGTGGTGCGGGGCGCGAAGCGGGAGTTCATCTCCCGCGCCTACAACCTCCTCCTGCGCTCCTCCCTCGCCGCCCGGTTCAGCGACGCGCAGTGCGGCTTCAAGGCGATCCGGCGCGAGGTCGCCGAGCGGCTGCTGCCGCTGGTGGAGGACACCGGCTGGTTCTTCGACACCGAACTGCTCGTGCTCGCCGAACGGGCCGGGCTGCGGATCCACGAGGTTCCGGTGGACTGGGTCGACGACCCCGACTCCACCGTCCACATCGTCAGGACCGCCACCGACGACCTCAAGGGCGTCTGGCGGGTCGGCCGGGCACTGGCGGTCGGCGCGCTCCCGCTGGACCGGCTCGCCCGCCCCTTCGGCGACGATCCGCGCGACCGCGCCGCACTGCCCGGGGTGGAGGGCGGACTGGCCCGCCAGCTCCTCGGCTTCTGCGCCGTCGGAGCGCTGTCCACCGTGCTCTACCTGCTCCTGTACTCCGCCTTCCGCGCGGGGACCGGCCCGCAGTTCGCCAACGGCGCCGCGCTGCTGCTCTCCGCGATCGCCAACACCGCCGCCAACCGACGGCTCACCTTCGGGGTGCGGGGCCGGGACCGGGCCGTGCGCCACCAGGCCCAGGGCCTCGTGGTGTTCGGCATCGGGCTGGCCCTCACCAGCGGTTCCCTCGCCGCGCTCGGAGCGGCCGACGCCGATCCAGGGCACGGCACCGAACTGGCCGTGCTGATCACCGCCAACCTCGCCGCCACCGTGCTGCGCTTCCTGCTCTTCCGCGCCTGGGTCTTCCCCGAGCGGCGCGACACTCCTGCGAAGGACGACATTCGATGACCACGGCAGCACCCTCGCTCTTCCCGGTCCCCGAGGCCCGAGCCGGTACCGGCGGCCGGGCGGTCGACCGCCCCCGCTGGGAACTCCCCTCCCTCGCCGGGCTGCTGATCGCCACCGCCGCCCTGCTCCTGTGGGACCTGGGCTCTTCCGGCTACGCCAACTCCTTCTACTCCGCCGCCGTGCAGGCGGGCAGCGAGAGCTGGAAGGCCTTCTTCTTCGGCTCCTCCGACGCCGGCAACTCCATCACCGTCGACAAGCCCCCGGCGGCCCTGTGGCCGATGATGCTGTCCGTCCGGCTCTTCGGGCTCGGCGCCTGGCAGATCCTCGTCCCGCAGGCCCTGATGGGCGTCGCGACCACCGGTGTGCTGTACGCCGCCGTGCGCCGCCAGTTCGGCCCGGGA
Source organism: Streptomyces sp. NPDC054932 (assembly GCF_053610205.1). NCBI lineage: Bacteria > Bacillati > Actinomycetota > Actinomycetes > Kitasatosporales > Streptomycetaceae > Streptomyces > Streptomyces sp. NPDC054932. The sequence continues at coordinate 106,138 of NZ_JBSGXU010000002.1, forward strand.
GCCGCGCTGCTGAGCGGTGCGGCCTTCGCGCTGACGCCCGTCGCCGCGCTGATGTTCCGCTTCAACAACCCCGACGCGCTGCTGACCCTGCTGCTGACCGTCACCGTGTACTGCGTACTGCGCGCCCTCGAGGGGGCCCGTACCAAGTGGCTGGTCTGGGCCGGGGTCGCGGTCGGCTTCGCCTTCCTCACCAAGACCCTGCAGGCCTTCGTCATCCTGCCGCCGCTGGCCCTGCTGTACGCCGTCTGCGCGCCCACCCGGCTGCGCAAGCGGCTCGGCCAGCTGCTGCTGGCGGGGCTCGCGATGGTAGTGGCCGGCGGCTGGTGGGTCGCCGTCGTCGAGCTGTGGCCGGCTTCCTCCCGGCCGTACATCGGCGGCTCGCAGAACAACTCGTTCCTGGAGTTGACCCTCGGCTACAACGGCCTCGGCCGGATCAACGGCAATGAGACCGGCAGCGTCGGCGGCGGTGGCCGTGGTGGCGCGGGTGGCGGCGGAGGCGGGGGCTGGGGAGAGACCGGCATCGACCGGCTCTTCTCGGGGAACATCGGCGGACAGATCGCCTGGCTGCTGCCGGCGGCCCTGGTCCTGCTGGTGGCCGGCCTGGTGATCACCTGGCGGGCCCGCCGGGCCACCGACTCGCTCGACGGCATGGCCCGTGCCGCCTTCCTGGCCTGGGGCGGTTCGCTGCTGATCACCGCGGTGGTCTTCAGCTACATGCAGGGCATCTTCCACGAGTACTACACCGTGGCGCTGGCGCCGTTCGTGGCCGCGCTGATCGGCATGGGTGTCGCCGTGCTCTGGGAGGAGCGGGGCGGACTGGCGGCCTCGGTCACCCTGTCCGGCACGCTCGCCCTGACGGCGGTCTGGTCGTACGTGCTGCTCGGCCGCGCCACCGGCTACCTGCCGTGGCTGCGCTGGGCGGTGCTGGTGGGCGGACTGCTCGCCGCGGCCGCACTGCCGTTCGCCGCGCGGGCCGGGCGCCGGACGCTGCAGGCCACGGCGGCGCTGGGACTGGCGGCAGCCCTGGCCGGACCGTTCGCGTACTGCCTGACCACGGTGAGCACCGGGCACACCGGTTCCATTGTGACCGCCGGCCCGGCGGTGGCGGGCGGCCGGGGAGGCCCCGGCGGCATGATGGGCGGCCCCGGCGGACCCGGCCGCGCGGGCGGGTCCGGCGAGATGCTCCCGGGTGGCCAGGGCGCCGCGGGCGCCGCGGGCGGCGCGGGCGGGCAGTGGAACGATGGCCGGCCGGGCACCGGTCAGCAGGGCGGTTTCCCGCCGCCGGGCGCCATGACGCAGGGCCAGGGCGGTACGGGCGGGATGCAGCAGGGCCAGGGCGGCCAGGGAGGCCCGGGCGGACGCGGTGGTGGCGAGCGGTTCGGCGGCGGCCAGGGCGGTCCGGGTGGCCTGCTGAACGGGGCCCGGGTGAGCGCCGAGGCCAAGAAGGCCCTCACCACCGACGCCGACGCGTACACCTGGGCGGCGGCCGCCATCGGCTCCCAGAACGCGGCGAGCTACCAGCTGGCCTCCGGTGTGCCCGTCATGCCGATCGGCGGCTTCAACGGGAGTGACCCCTCGCCGACCCTGGAGCAGTTCCAGGCGTACGTGCGGGACGGGAAGATCCACTGGTTCATCGGTCAGAGCGCCACGAGCGGTGCCGCCGAGGGCGGTATGCCCGGTGGCGGTGGCCGGGGTGGTCCGGGCGGCGGCACGAGCACGGAGATCGAGACCTGGGTCAAGGCCACCTACAAGGCGTCCACGGTCGGCGGAGCCACCTTCTACGACCTGACGGCTCCGACGACCTGATCCGGCCTCAGGGCACCGGACCCCACCCGCTGATCCTGCCCGATCCGTTCGACACCCCCTAGCATCAAGAGGGCGGACCGGGCATTCCGGGCTGATCCACCTGTCGTGAGGAGGGTGCCTGCATGGTGACCGCGGCCGATCCCGGCGAGACCCGGACCAGTGTGTGGCTGGCCGCCAGGCCCGCCGCACCCGCCAGACGCCGCAGCGAGGCACCCTCCGGGCTGGACCGGGAGCGGATCACCGCCGCCACCGTGCGGCTGCTCGACGCCGACGGGCTGACCCGGTTCTCGATGCGACGGCTCGCCGCCGGGCTCGGGGTGACCGCGATGTCCCTGTACTGGTACGTGGACACCAAGCAGGATCTGCTCGAACTCGCCCTCGACAGCGCCCTGGGCGAGCTGAGGCTGCCCGCCCCGGCCACGGAGGGCGTCACGGCGAGCGCAACGGAGGGCGCAACGGAGATCGGTGTGAAGACGGCCGCGGAGGCCGCCGCGGAAAACGGCGGGGCGGGCTGGCCGGGCCGGCTCCAGGCGCTCGCCCGGGACTACCGGCGGGTGCTGGCGGACCACCCGTGGGTGGCTCCGCTCACCGCGACCTACCCGAACATCGGCCCGCACGCGCGGGCGTTCGACACCGCCCTCCAGCGGCTGCTGGATGCCACCGGGCTGGTGGACGCCGCCCGGACCGGCGCCCACCTGGCCGTCTCGCAGTTCCTGCACGGCTGCGGGGGGACGGTCCGGCGGGCGCCGGAGGGCGACTTCTGCCTCGCGCTCGACGTCCTGATCGCCGGTATCGCGGCCAAGGCGCCGACCGGCCGGGCCTCGGCGGGGCAGACGCCGGCCGGCCGGGCTCCGGTGGGTCAGGCGCCGGCCGGCCGGGCTCCGGCTAGGCCTTGACGACGGCCTCGGCGGGGGCCGGCTCGCTCGAAGCCGCCGCCGGGGCGTGGGCCGCCGGCTTCGACTGCAGGGCGACCTCCTTGATGAACACCACCAGGACCAGTCCGAGCAGCGCGAACGGTGCGGCGTAGAGGAAGACGTCGCCGACACCGTGCCCGTACGCGGACTCGATGACCTCGCGGAACGGCGCGGGCAGCTTGTCGAGGTCGGGGATCCCGCCCCCGGCGGTGCCGCCGTGGCCGAGGGCCGCGGCCTTCGGGCCGAGTGCGGCGAGGCCGTCCTGGACGTAGTGCGTGACCCGGTTGGCCATGACCGCGCCCAGTGCGGAGACGCCCATGGCACCGCCGAGGGAGCGGAAGAAGGTGACGACCGAGCTGGCCGCGCCCAGGTCCTCGGGGGCCACCTGGTTCTGCGTGGCGAGGACCAGGTTCTGCATCATCATGCCGAGACCGAGGCCGGTCAGCGCCATGTAGACGGCGATGTGCCAGTACGGGGTGTCGTACCGCAGCGTGCCCAGCAGTCCGAGTCCGGCCGTCAGCAGTACGCCGCCGGAGACGAGCCAGGCCTTCCACTTACCGGTCTTGGTGATCACCTGACCGGAAACGGTGGAGGAGACGAAGAGGCCGGCGATCATCGGAATCGTGAGGATTCCGGACATCGTCGGGGACTCGTCGCGGGCCAACTGGAAGAACTGGCTGAAAAACACGGTCCCCGAGAACATGGCGATGCCCACGAAGAGCGAGGCCGCCGAGGCCAGGGTGATGGTCTTGTTGCGGAACAGCCGCAGCGGGATGATCGGGTCGCTCGCACGGGACTCGACGAGGACGAAGAGCAGGCCGAGCAGCACCGCGCCGCCCGTCATGGCCCAGGTCTGCCAGGAGACCCACTCGTAGGAGTCGCCGGCCTGGGTGACCCAGATCAGCAGGAGCGAGACGGCGCCGCTGATCAGGAAGGCGCCCAGCCAGTCGACCTTGACGTCGCGGCGCACGACCGGGAGGTGCAGGGTGCGCTGGAGCACGATCAGCGCGATGATCGCGAACGGCACGCCGACGTAGAAGCACCAGCGCCAGCCCAGCCACTCCGTGTCGGTGATGACACCGCCCAGCAGCGGGCCGCCGACGGTGGCGACGGCGAAGACCGCGCCGAGGTAGCCGCTGTACCGGCCGCGTTCCCGCGGGGAGATCATCGCGGCCATCACGATCTGCGCCAGGGCCGACAGGCCACCGACTCCGATGCCCTGGACCACGCGGCAGGCGATCAGCGTGCCGGTGTTCTGGGACAGGCCCGCGACGACCGAGCCGAGGACGTAGATCACGAGGGATATCTGGACCAGCAGCTTCTTGCTGAACAGGTCGGACAGCTTGCCCCACAGCGGGGTGGCCGCCGTCATCGACAGCAGGGCGGCGGTGACCACCCAGGTGTACGAGGACTGGGTGCCGCCGAGGTCGCTGATGATCTGGGGGAGGGCGTTGGAGACGATCGTGGACGACAGGATCGCCACGAACATGCCGAGCATCAGCCCGGACAGCGCCTTCATGATCTGGGGGTGGGTCATGGTCACCGGGGTGGCCACGGACGTGGGTGGGTTGTCGGTCGTCGTCTCCGACTGGGCCATGTCTTTCCTTCGTCTAGAAGCTCGATCGGAGTCGGGCCAGCAAGGTGTTGAGTACGTCGATGTCCTGGGGTGACCAGTCGTGCAGGGCTCTCTCCAGCGAGGCCGTGTAGCGGGCGCCGAGCTCGCTGAGCAGGGCCCGTCCGGCCGGGGTGAGCCGCAGGATCCGGCAGCGTCCGTCGCCCGGGTCGGTCTCGCGCTCGATCCAGCCGCGGTCGGCGATGTGCGTCACGTGCCGGCTGGTCACCGAGATGTCGACCGCCATGAACTCGGCCAGCCGGCTCAGCCGCATCTCACCGTGCCGGTCGAGCACGGTGAGGACGGCGGCGGCGCCGGGCGGGCAGTCCGGGGGCAGGCTGCGGGCGAGCTCGCGCTTGACGGCGCCGATTCCGGTGAGCTGGCGGGCCAGCTCCGCGTAAGGAGCCGGACTCTGAGCCGCAGCCGCAGCCGCAGCCGGACTCGGACTCGGACTGGGAATCGGAGCCGGTCTCGGCGTCTGAGCCTGAGTCGTGGGCGCGGTCTGCACGGTCACCGGGTTCCCCCATCTTGTTGCTTCAGGCAACCATAGAAGCGAATGGTTGCTACAGGCAAATGAATCTGGGGGGTGGGGCGGTAAAGGAATCGGAAAACCGGCTAGGGTCCTGCTCCATGGCTGACAACCGCAACTCACAGGTCCCCGAGGGCAACTACGACCCCGCGGGCAGCACCCAGATGTTCCGGGCCTTCGTCGAGGAGGCCGCACCGGCCCGCCAGGCGGGTCCGGGGTCGCGCCAGCAGCGCCGCGCCGAGCAGGAACGGTCCGGGTCCTCGAACTCGGCCGCGAAGATCGGACTGGTCATCGCGCTCGTCCTCGTGATCGGCGCGGCCGCCTGGTACCTGATCTGACGGCGGCCGGGCGGGCGGCCGGCGGCGGCCCGCCCGGGCGGCAGGGCCGGGGCGGGGGCGGCGGCGCGGGGCTCAGCTCCAGGTCGCGGTGACCTTCCGGGTGTCCACGTGCATGCCCAGCGGCACCCGCCAGGACTCCACGCACACCGTGTAGGTCTGCGTCTTCGCGGTCCCGCCCGCCAGGGGTGCCGGCAGGGGCTGGCTCGTCGTGATCGTGGCCCAGTCGACGCCGAGGGCGCCGATGATGTGCGTCGCGAAGCTGACCGTGCCCGCATTGGCCGCGGTGGTCCCGGTGTTGGTGAAGGTCACGGTGACCCGCTCGCACCAGCGGTCGGCCGCGGCGGCCCTGACCGGCGTGGACAGCGTCAGCCGGGCCGGCGTGGACGCGGGCGGCGCCGGCGGTGTGGTGCCGGGCCCGGTGGGAGGGCGCGTCGGCGTGCCCGGTGGGCCCGGAGTGCCGGGCACCGTCGGCGTGCCGGGCGTGCCCGGTGTGCCGGGGGCCGGTGGGGTCCGGCCCGGCCCGGACGGGGTGCCGGGCGCGTCCGCGGAGCCGCCGGGGCCGGTGGTCGTGGCTCCGCCCGGGGTGGAGGCGCCAGGAGTCCCGGATCCCGCGGGAGCGGTCGACGTACTGGACGACGCGGTGGATCCGCCCGGCGCGTCCGGGCCGCCGAGCTGCTGGAACTCCACCTGACCCCGCGGTGCCACGTTCTCCCCCGCGCCCCGTTCGGGGCCCGGGGCCGCGGCGCCCACGGCGACATGGCCGTCCCGTGCCGGGCCGCCGCAGCCGGTGAGGCCGGCGGCGGCCGTGCAGCACAGGGCGAGGAGGGCGGTGGCGGCCGCTCGCGATCCCTTTCGCATCGCGCCAGTTTTCCTGACGGATCGTCAATTGGGAAGCGCGAGGCGCCGGATCACTCCCCGATGAGTCCTGCGCGCAGCTGCGCGAGGGTGCGGGTCAGCAGCCGGGAGACGTGCATCTGGGAGATGCCGACCTCCTCGCCGATCTGCGACTGCGTCATGTTGGCGAAGAACCGCAGCATGATGATCTGCCGTTCCCGGGGCGGGAGTTTGGCGAGCAGCGGCTTCAGGGACTCGCGGTACTCGACGCCCTCCAGCGCGGTGTCCTCGTAGCCGAGGCGGTCCGCGAGGGAGCCCTCGCCGCCCTCGTCCTCGGGGGAGGGCGAGTCGAGCGAGGAGGCGGTGTAGGCGTTGCCCACGGCGAGGCCGTCGACGACGTCCTCCTCCGAGACCCCGAGCACGGCGGCGAGCTCCGGCACGGTCGGCGAGCGGTCCAGTTTCTGGGCGAGCTCGTCGCTGGCCTTGGTCAGCGCCAGACGCAGCTCCTGGAGCCGGCGCGGGACGCGGACGGACCAGGAGGTGTCCCTAAAGAATCGTTTGATCTCGCCCACGACGGTCGGCATCGCGAACGTCGGGAACTCGACGCCGCGTTCGCAGTCGAAGCGGTCGATCGCCTTGATCAGGCCGATGGTGCCGACCTGGACGATGTCCTCCATCGGCTCGTTCCGGCTGCGGAATCGGGCCGCGGCGTAGCGCACGAGAGGCAGGTTCAGCTCGATCAGGGTGTCGCGTACGTACGCCCGTTCGGGGCTGTCCGCATCCAGGGCGGCAAGCCGCTGGAAGAGGGAGCGGGAGAGGGTGCGGGTGTCGATGGCTTCCGAGCGGTCGGACGCTGCCGGTGCTGCCGGCGCTGGCGCGCTCTTGACGAGCGTGAGCACCTTGGAGCTGCCCTGGTCTACGGACATGCCACCCCCTTGAGGTCGCGGACGGTCGCGTACTGCGCGCCCGTCGGAGGAACGCAGCCTCCACCTGAATACCGGAGGCGGGGCTGCGGCAAACGCGGTTCACGCAGAATGTCACATGTCGGCAACGCGCTGTAGCGCCATGTCGACATATATCTCCAGCGACAGAAGAGATCAGAGGCCGATCAGTCCGATCTGTCGGGAAACGCGTGAATGATCTCCACTCGTTCCGGTTACGCCTCGATCCTGTTTGCGGATCTCAGTCGGGCGAAGCTCCGGGCGAGGAGTCGGGAGACGTGCATCTGGGAGACGCCGAGCTCCACGCTGATCTGGGACTGCGTCAGATTGTTGTAGTACCGCAGGAGCAGGATCCGTTGCTCGCGTTCGGGCAGCTGTACGAGCAGGTGGCGGACGAGGTCGCGGTGCTCGACCCCGGCCAGCTCCGGGTCCTCGTAGCCGAGGCGGTCCAGCAGCCCGGGCATGCCGTCGCCCTCCTGGGCGGCCTCCAGGGAGGTCGCGTGGTAACTGCGCCCGGCCTCGATGCAGGACAGCACCTCGTCCTCGGTGATGCGCAGCCGTTCGGCGATCTCGGCGGTGGTCGGGGTGCGGCCGTGGAGGGTCGTGAGGTCCTCGGTGGCGGCGTTGACCTGGACCCACAGCTCGTGGAGGCGGCGCGGCACGTGGACGGTGCGGACGTTGTCGCGGAAGTACCGTTTGATCTCGCCCACGACGGTCGGCATCGCGAACGTCGGGAACTGCACGCCGCGGTCCGGGTCGAAGCGGTCGATGGCGTTGATCAGGCCGATGGTGCCGACCTGGACCACGTCCTCCATCGGCTCGTTGCGGCTGCGGAAGCGGGCGGCCGCGTACCGGACGAGCGGCAGGTTGGCCTCGATGAGGGCGCCGCGCACCCGGCTGTGCTCGCTGGTGCCCGGTTCCAGGCCCTTCAGCTGCCCGAAGAGGACCTGGGTGAGGGCCCGGGTGTCCGCGCCCCTGCTCGGCGGCCTCGGTGCGACCGGGGGCTCCTCGGGCGGCTCCTGGAGGGGCTCCTGGCGGTGTTCCCGCTGGGGCTCCGGCTGAGGTGGCACCTGGGGGTCCTGCTGGGGTGGCACCTGAGGCGCAGTACTGGCCGGCACGGTCACGCCACCCCTTCAGTCAACTCATCCATCAAAAGCGGTCATAGCATCACAAGAGATGTGCACTGTGTGCAAGCACCGTATATCGCCGTGTTGAGGGCAAGTTGGGCATATCGGGGCAATATGGCCAGTGGTGGGTATACAAAAGCCCCCCACCCGTCGGAGTGGGGGGCCGGAAGTCCGGGAACCGCTTCAGCGTACGGGTCAGCGCACCAGTTCGGTCATGAACTCGCCGATGCCGGAGGCGGCATCCGATATCCCCTGGAAGCCTATTTCCACGATCTCGGCCGCTCTCTTCGGCTGGGTGATGATCACGAAGAGGACGAACACGGTGAGGGCACCCGTGATGAGCTTCTTGGTGTCCACGAGCGGGCGGCCTCCCCAACCGGTCCTTGCAAGTCGGGTGAGTCTAACCGGTCAAGATTGGACACTCACCTGCCCTTTAAGGACCAATGACCCGGTACTCCGGGTCCTTTGCCGTGGAGCGGGCGGTTGCGGCGGGCGCAGGATTGAGGTGAGCCCACCGGTTCTGGCAGGAAACCGGTGGGTGAGGGACAGGGCCTCACTGCGGGGCCCGGGCCGCGAGCTTCCCCCTGACTGCGGCCCGGACCGGCAGGTCCGTCCTCGCCGGGGGAAGTGGTTCGTCCCCCCGATGCCACTTCCCCCGTCCCGTGCGTCGAAGGTCCCGACCGGTGGTCGGGGCCTTCTTCGTGCCGTCCCGCCCCGGGACTCCGCGGGGCGCGCCTGCCGAGTACCGGGTGTTACTCCAGGCCGCCGGCCAGGTCCGTGAGCGGCTGTACGGGCGCGATGACGGGGGCCAGCTGGTTGGGCAGGTCCATCAGCGCGTTGAGCTGGTTCGCGCCGGCGCTGAGCTGCGACCCGATCTCCTGGACCGACGTGGGCTGCGCCCCGGCCGGCATCCCCGGGGCCGCGGTCGGCAGGTCCGGAAGGGTGAGGGGGGAGATCGGGGCGGCCGAGGCGGCGGGTGCGGCGAGGCCCGCGGCGGCCCCCGCGAGGGCGATGGCGGCGAGCATGCGCTGGGTCTTGGTCATGCCGTGACAACGGCCGAGGCGGCGGGCGGTCACGCGGGGTCCTCCGGAGAGAGGAGCCCGGGATACGCCGAGAGCCCCGACCCTTGCGGGGCGGGGCTCTCGGTCGAAGCGGTAGTGGAGGGATTTGAACCCCCGATGGGTTGCCCCATACTCGCTTTCGAGGCGAGCTCCTTCGGCCACTCGGACACACTACCGAGATGGATCCTAGCCTAAGGAACCCCATCCGCCGAAATCGGTTGCTCCGGGGGCGTCACGGGCGCCGTACGCAGGCATTTTCCGGGCCCGGTCCGGCTCAGAGGTCGCGGAAGAAGTCCGTCAGCTGCCGTGCGCACTCCTCGGCGAGGACGCCGCGGACCACCTCGGGGCGGTGGTTGAGCCGCCGGTCCCGTACGAGGTCCCACAGCGACCCCGCCGCGCCCGCCTTCTCGTCGTCCGCGCCGTAGACGACCCGGGCGACGCGCGACTGCACGAGCGCGCCCGCGCACATCACGCACGGCTCCAGGGTGACCACGAGGGTGCACCCCGGAAGCCGCCATTCCCCGAGCTCGGCCGCGGCCCGGCGCAGCGCCACCACCTCGGCGTGCGCGGTGGGGTCGCCGGTCGCCTCGCGTTCGTTGTACCCGGTGGAGAGGACCTTCCCGTCCGGGCCCAGCACGACGGCGCCGACCGGCACATCGCCGGCCGGCACCGCCCGGGCGGCCTCCTGGAGCGCCAGGCGCATGGAGTCCCGCCACGGGTCCCGTACGGGATCGTCGGTGTTCGCAGGGACCACTAGCGGACGGCCTCCAGGACCTCGGTGGCGCCGAGGGACTCGGCGATCTCCGAGAGGGCGTCCCCGTCCAGGGTCATCAGTTGTTTGTTGGTCACTCCGAGATCGTCCAGCAGCCGGGGGTCGCCGAGCGGACCGGCCGGTACCGGCTCCGCACCGGCCCCGCCCACCTCGTCCTCGTCGGAGTCCTCGTCCGCGAACGCGGCGACGGCATCCTCCTCGCCGTCCTCGGTGCCGTCCAGGTCCAGGTCGTCGAGTTCGTCGTCCTCCTCGTCGCTGCCCAGCAGCTCTTTGGTCAGCATCGAGCCGTAGGAGCTGCGGGCGGCCGCGGAGGCGTTCGACACGAAGTACCGCGGGTCCTCCTCGCCGTCCACGCGGACAACGCCGAACCAGGCGTCCTCCTGCTCGATGAGGGCGACCACCGTGTCGTCGTCGACAGCGGCGGACCGGGCGAGATCGATCAGATCACTGAGGGACTCGACGTCGTCGAGTTCCATGTCGCTCGCTTCCCACCCGTCTTCGGTGCGCGCGAGCAGTGCGGCGAAATACACCGTGACTCTCCCACTGGTCTTAGGCGTGCCGGTTGGAGGTCCCCCCGGCCGGAGGTTGGGGCAGAACGGCTGTGCTGCTCGCCGCCCGTACCCCGCCCAATCGGCATCGTGGCAGAAACAGCGGCTTTGCGAGAGGTCTTCCGCGCTTGCGTCGTGCCGCGCCGTGCCCCGGCAGGGGCCGCACGGGGTTGCGGCGCGGGGGCGGCGGGGTCGTATCGGGGGATGTGGGGCGGGTGGTGCGGCCCGGACGTGTCGCGGCGTGCCGCGGCGTGCCGGGACCCGGCGTCGCGCCACGGCGGCCTGCCGGACCGGACCGGGTCGGTCCGCGGGGCGGTATCCGGTCCGCGGGGCGGGAAGGCGCCGGATCACCAGCGGAAGGTACGCATCCGCATCTGCTGGCGCATACGGGCCGCACGGGCCCGGCGGGGCTGGACGCGATCGCGCAGCTCGCGCGCCTCCATCAGGTCACGCAGGAACTGTGCGCGGCGCGCCCGGCGCTGCGCCGGTGTCTCCGGCACATCGTCGCTCGGCTGCGTGTCGGGCATCGGCCACCACCCTGGGCTGGTCGGTCGTCCCCCCTGCACCCACCTTCCCCCGGACAGCCCGTTTGATGCCACCCCGCCGCAGGTCAGGACTGTTCCCCCAGGGTCGGGACCACGGCCACCGGGCCGTGCGCGTGGTGGAGCACCGCATGGGCCACCGAGCCGATCGGCAGCGACAGCGCCGTGCGCCGCGGGTGGTGGCGGCCCACCACGACGAGCGCCGCCGCCCGGGAGGCGATGACCAGCCGGCCCGCGGGGTCCCCGGGTACCGCGGCCTGCTCGACCGGCACGTCCGGGAACCGCTCGCGGAAGGGCGCCAGTCGCTCCGTCTGGGACCGCAGCATCTCCCGTTCGGCCGGTACGCCGTCCCCTCCGTCGGCCAGTCCCTCGGGCGGGATCACCGCGAAGGGGCTGTCGACCACCAGGGCGGGCGAGGGCGGGATGGCGTACGCGGAGACCACCTGGACGGTGGTCCCCCGCACGGCCGCTTCCGTGAACGCGAAGGTCAGTACGTCGTCGGCGGTCTCGGCGGCGTGCAGCCCGAGCACCACCCGCCCGGCCGACTCCCGCGCGTCGGGGTCGGAGCCGGCGCCGGCGCTGCGCTCCTCGTGCGGGACCACCACCACCGGGCAGGCGGCCGTGCTCGCCACGGCCCGGCTGTTCGAGCCGAGCAGCAGACTGGCGAAGCCGCCGCGGCCCCGGGAGCCCATCACCAGGATCCGGGCCTCCGCCCCGATCACCCGCAGCGCCTCGGGGACGGAGCCCTCCAGGGCCTCGTACGTGACCCCCTCGGGCAGCGCGGAGCCGCCGCCGAGCAGCGCCAGGATCCAGTCGCGCACCGGGTCGGCGAATTCCGCCGGCTGCGAGGGGTCGTGCAGCGACGCCCGGCGCCCGGCATACAACTGGGCGTGGTCGGGCAGTACATGGGCGACGAGCAGCCCGCTGTCGTGCCGGACGGCCTCGGCCCGCGCCCACTCCAGGGCCTTGAGGCTGTGCTCCGAGCCGTCGACGGCCGCGATCACCGGTGTGTTGCTCATCAGTCCAGCCTGCTGGGCGTCCGCCCGGGGCGCATCCGCAGGGCCGCGGCGGGCGCGGGCGCCGCTTCGGACGCGAAGGGGCCGCCTCAGCGCGTAGCCTTTTGGGTGCAGGTCGCGTCGTGCGACCGTTTTTGCAGGTCGCAGGCTGAGTTTTGGAGGATGTTGTGCGTTTGCAGGTCGTCGATCACCCCTTGGTGGCGCACAAACTCACCACCCTGCGCGACAAGCGCACCGACTCCGCCACCTTCCGGCGGCTCGCCGACGAGCTGGTGACCCTGCTCGCCTACGAGGCCACCCGGGACGTGCGCACGGAGCAGGCCGACATCGAGACCCCGGTCGCCCCGACCACCGGCGTGAAGCTCTCGCACCCGCGCCCGCTGGTCGTCCCGATCCTGCGCGCCGGCCTCGGCATGCTCGACGGCATGGTGCGCCTGCTGCCGACCGCCGAGGTGGGCTTCCTGGGCATGGTCCGCAACGAGGAGACCCTGGAGGCCTCCACGTACGCGACGCGCATGCCGGAGGACCTCTCGGGACGCCAGGTCTACGTCGTCGACCCGATGCTCGCCACCGGCGGCACGCTGGTCGCGGCGATCCAGGAGCTGATCAAGCGCGGCGCGGACGATGTCACGGCCGTGGTGCTGCTGGCCGCGCCCGAGGGCGTCGAGATCATGGAGCGCGAGCTGGCGGGCACGCCGGTGACGGTGGTGACGGCCGCCGTGGACGAGCGGCTCAACGAGCACGGCTACATCGTGCCGGGTCTGGGTGACGCGGGCGACCGGATGTACGGCTCGGCGGAGTAGGGCCGGACGAGCCGTACGAGCCGCAGGACGGTTCGGCGAGTCAGCAGTTCTTGGGCGCGGGCACGGGGTTGGCCAGGAGGGCCAGCGCCTTGTCCGCGTCCTCCTTCGTGCTCAGCTCCTTGAAGGCGTCGCCCAGGATCAGGTCGACGTCCGCGGTCTCGCGGGTGTCGGTCTGCTGGGTGGTGCCGGCGAGCTGCGTGCCGAGTACGGAGAAGACGGCCTTGTCGGTCGTGGGGGAGCCCAGCAGTATCCCCGTGCCGGGGACCTTCTTGTCGAAGTCGGCCGGGGCGTTGCCCACCTTGCCGATGACGAAGCCGCGTTTGCTCAGCTCGTCACCGACGGCCTTGGCCAGGCCCGCGCGCGGTGTCGCGTTGTAGACGTTGACCGTGATCTCCCCGGGCGGGGGGAGCACGACCGCAGGTTTGGCGGGGGCCGAGGCGGTGGAGGCGGCGGAAGGGCCGCCCTTGGCAGCGGCACCGGGAGGCGTCGTCGGGCAGTCCTTGGCACCCGCAGCCGTGTTCCGCTTGGGGCCATCGCCCCGGAACACGTCGATGAGCTGCAGGGCCCCGTAGCCGACCAGGGCCAGGGCAAGGATCGAGCCGAGCACGGCGAGGACGATCCGAGGACGGCTCCGCTTACGGCTCATGCGCGGGTAGGCGGCTCCCGTGACGCGGTACTTTCCGCCCATGCCGGGGGGAGTGAGCATGCTCATGGGCGCAGCGTAGTGCGGCCCGGTGTCGATGCCTACTAAATGATCTGCTGATAGGTCAATGGCGACCCGAAAGGCGCAATCTACGCGAAGCGTCAGTCCATCTCGAGGACGCGCGCGTGCAGCACCTGGCGCTGCTGGAGCGCGGCGCGCACGGCGCGGTGCAGCCCGTCCTCCAGGTAGAGGTCGCCCCGCCACTTCACGACGTGGGCGAACAGGTCGCCGTAGAAGGTGGAGTCCTCGGCGAGCAGCGTTTCGAGGTCCAGCTGGCCCTTGGTCGTCACGAGCTGGTCGAGCCGGACCGGGCGCGGCGCGACGTCCGCCCACTGCCGGGTGGTTTCCCTGCCGTGGTCGGGGTAGGGCCGTCCGCTTCCGATGCGCTTGAAGATCACACGGAAAGCCTACCGGGCCGGTGCGTGCGGGCGCAGCCTCGTGGCGGTGGTGCAAAAGTGGCGAACAGCGCTATTTGGGGAGTGATGCATGAGCGAGAGCACCGACCCCGCCGTTCCGGCGGACGAGAGCGGCCCGGCCGGGGAGATCGCCGCCGGGTACGCGTTCACCGGACCCGCGCTCGACCTCGGGGCCCTCCTGTGGGACGGGCAGTGTCTGCCCGGGCGTCAGATCCGCATCCCCCTGGCGGTGCTGGGCCGCCACGGGCTGGTCGCCGGAGCCACCGGTACCGGCAAGACCAAGACCCTCCAGCTCATCGCCGAACAGCTGTCGGCGGGCGGCGTGCCCGTCTTCCTCGCCGACATCAAGGGGGACATCTCGGGGATCTCGGCCCCCGGGACGCCGAGCGAGCGGATCGACGAACGGGCCAGGGACGTGGCCCAGCCGTGGGAGCCCGGCGGATTCCCCTGCGAGTTCTACTCGCTGGGCGGGATCGGCCCCGGCATCCCGGTCCGGTCCACGGTCACCAGCTTCGGCCCGGTGCTGATGTCGAAGGTGCTCCAGCTCAACCGGACGCAGGAACAGTCCCTCGGCCTGATCTTCCACTACGCCGACACCAAGGGCTTGGAGCTGATCGACCTCAAGGACCTGCGCGCGGTCGTCGCCTTCCTCGTCTCCGACCAGGGCAAGAGCGAACTCAAGGGGATCGGCGGGCTGTCCACCGTGACGGCCGGGGTGATCCTGCGGGCGCTGACCGCCTTCGAGCAGCAGGGCGCCTCGGAGTTCTTCGGCGAGCCCGAGTTCGACACCGCGGAGTTCCTGCGTACGGCGCCGGACGGGCGCGGACTGGTCTCCGTACTGGAACTCCCGGCGGTCCAGGACAAGCCGCAGCTCTTCTCCACCTTCCTGATGTGGCTGCTGGCCGACCTCTACAACGACCTGCCGGAGGTCGGCGACCTGGAGAAGCCGAAGCTCGTCTTCTTCTTCGACGAGGCGCACCTGCTCTTCGACGGGGCCTCGAAGGCCTTCCTGTCGTCCATCACCCAGACGGTCCGGCTCATCCGCTCCAAGGGCGTCGGCGTCTTCTTCGTCACGCAGACCCCCAAGGACGTGCCGGCGGACGTGCTCGCCCAGCTCGGCAACCGGGTGCAGCACGCACTGCGCGCCTTCACCCCGGACGACGCCAAGGCGCTGAAGGCGACGGTGAAGACCTTCCCCCGTACCGCCTACGACCTGGAGGAGCTGCTCACCCGGCTGGGGACCGGCGAGGCCGTCATCACCGTGCTCAGCGAGAAGGGCGCCCCGACCCCGGTCGCGGCGACCCGGCTGCGGGCCCCGCAGTCGCTGATGGGGCCGATCGCGGAGGCGGACCTGGAGCGGGCCGTGAAGTCCTCGCTGCTCTGGTCGCGCTACGCGGAGCCGGTCGACCGCGAGTCGGCGTACGAGCGGATCAGCGCCGAACAGGCCGCCGCGGAGGCGCAGGCGGAGGCGGCCGCGGCCGCCTCCGAGGCCGAGAAGCAGGCCGAGGAGGCGGAGAAGGAGGCCGCGCGGGCCGCGCGCAGCGCCCCGGAGCCGGATCCCTCGCTGGCCGAGAAGGTGGTGGGGAGCGGACTGTTCCGCTCGCTGGCGCGGTCGATCGGGACGCAGTTGGGCCGGGAGATCTCGCGCTCGATCTTCGGGACCGCGCGCAAGCGCCGGTGACGCGGTGACAGACTCGGGTGCATGCGGACCGAACTCACCGACACCACGTCCAGCAAGGTCAACCGGGCCCTGCTCGCAGCACGCCGGGCGATAGGCAGCCCGACCATGGGGCTGGTGCTGACCCTTGTCATCGTCACCGACGAGGAGAACGCCTACGACGCCGTACGCGCGGCCTCCGAGGCCTCGCGCGAACACCCGTGCCGCATCATCGCGGTGATCAGGCGGACCTCGCGCGGCCCGCTCAAGCTCCGCGCGAACCGGGTGGACGCCGAGCTGCGGGTCGGCTCGGACGCCGGGACCGGCGAGATCGTGCTGCTGCGTCTGCACGGGGCGCTGACCGAGCAGGCCGGTTCGGTGGTCCTGCCGCTGCTCCTGCCGGACGCCCCCGTGGTGGCCTGGTGGCCGGCCGACGCTCCCGTCGACCTGGCGGGTGACCCGCTGGGCGCGCTCGCGCAGCGCCGGATCACCGACGCGGCGGCCGCCTTCGACACGGTCGCCGTGCTCGACGAGCGGGCCGCCGGCTACCAGCCCGGCGACACCGACCTGGCCTGGACGCGGATCACGTCGTGGCGGTCGCTGCTGGCCGCGGCCCTGGACCAGAAGCCGCTGCCGGTGACCGGAGCGAGGGTGGAGAGCGAGCCCGACAACGCGAGCGCGGAGCTGCTGGCGCGCTGGCTGGAGGACCGGCTGGGGGTGCCGGTGGCCCGGGTGGCGAGCGAGGGCCCGGTGATCACCAGGGTCAGCCTGCAGACGACGGGCGGGGAGATACGGGTGGACCGGCCCGCGGGGGTGCTGGCCACCCTGAGCCTGCCGGGGAGCCCCGACCGCAGGGTGGCCCTGAAGATCCGCAGCGGCGCCGAACTGATCGCGGAGGAACTGCGCCGCCTCGACGCGGACGTGGTCTACGGCTCCGCGCTGCGGCGGCGGCCGCTCCAGACGGAGCTCTCCGCGTAGTGGTTGTCGTAGGTCGCCGAGCTGTCCTTGATGTCCTGCACGGTGGCCTCGCCCGCGTTGACCCGGCCGAGGAGCCGGTAGTAGTCGAAGCGGCCCATGCCGGGGGTGAAACCGACGAACACGGCGGCGGTGTGACCGGCGGCGGGGGCGAAGGCGTGCTTCACGCCGGGCGGGACCGCGATGAAGTCGCCGGCGCGCAGGGTGTGGATCTCGTCGTCCACGAGGATGTCGAGCCGTCCTGCGGTGACGTGGAAGAACTCGGTGGCCCTGGTGTGGAAGTGCACCGGGGCGCCCGCCGCGCCCTCGTCGAAGGTGGCGGTGTTGCAGGTGAGCTCGGCGGTGTCGGTGAGCAGGGTGATGAGGCTGCCGGGGGCGTCGTAAATGGCTTCGGCGGTGGCGGCGCGGGTCGCGATCTCTGTCATGTCCACCAATCTACGGCCATGATCGACCGGTATCAGGGGTCAATCGGCGGCCCGTGTCGCCGGTCAATTCAGCGGTGCTCCAGGGGCTGACCAGGGACGGAGCGGAGCCTGACCGGGCCGGGCCCGGGGTCAGGAGCCGCCCGAGGCCTTGGCGGCCTTCGCGGCAGCCTTCATCTCCTGCTTGTGCGCCCGCACCTTCGCCAGGGACTCCGGACCCGTGATGTCCGCCGCCGAACGGTAGATGTTCGCCGGGCCGTACCCGCCCGCGGCCTCCCGCCAGCCCGTCGGACGCACCCCGAACCGCTTGCCCAGCAGGGCGAGGAAGATCTGCGCCTTCTGCTCCCCGAAGCCCGGCAGCGCCTTGAGCCGCTTCAGCAGCTCCCGGCCCGTCGCGGCGTCGGTCCAGACCGCCTCCGCGCTCCCGTCGTAGTGCTCCACGAGGTACGCGCACAGCTGCTGGATGCGCGTCGCCATCGACCCCGGGTACCGGTGCACGGCGGGCTTCTCGGAGAGGAGGGCGGCGAAGGCCTCCGGGTCGTACGCGGCGATGGTGTGCGCGTCGAGATCGTCGGCGCCCAGCCGCCGGGCGATCGTCCAGGGCCCCGAGAACGCCCACTCCATCGGCACCTGCTGGTCCAGCAGCATCCCGACGAGTGCGGCGAGCGGGCTCCGGCCGAGCAGTGCGTCGGCCTCCGGCTGCTGTGCCAGCCGGATGGTGATGTCCTTGTCCATGGCTCCAGCGTCCCGCCTGGCTGCACTCCCCGCGCGGGCGGCACACCGCGCGCCTAGCGTGAGTACGACGACGACAGGTACGAGGCGAGGAGCGGATCGATCATGTTTGAGTTCTCCGAAGGTGCTCCGTGCTGGGTGGACGCGATGTTCGCCGACGTGGAGGGGGCCAAGACCTTCTACGCGGACGTCCTTGGCTGGACCTTCGGCGAGGCCAGCAGCGAGTACGGCAACTACACGCAGGCCTACGCCGACGGCAAGGCCGTCGCGGCCGTCGTCCCGCCGATGCCGGGGGCCGACGCCCCCTCGCAGTGGTGTCTGTACTTCGCCTCGTCCGACGCGGCGGCCACGGCCGAGAAGGTCACGGCGAACGGCGGTGAGGTCCTGATGGGGCCGATGCAGGTGGGCGCCTTCGGCACGATGCTGATCGCGAAGGAGCCGAGCGGTGCGGTCTTCGGCGTCTGGCAGCCGGGCGAGCACAAGGGCTTCGAGAAGATGGGCGAGCCGGGGTCGTACGCGTGGGCGGAGGTCTTCACCCGGGAACCGGCCAAGGCGGACGGGTTCCTGCCGAAGGTCTTCCCGTACAGCGCCCAGCAGATGGACGCCGGCGACGACCCCGAGGCGGCCGGCATGGACTTCAAGGTCTTCAGCATCGGTGGCGGCGGCGGGAATCCGGTCCTGGGCCGGATGAAGATGGGCGACGAGTTCCCGCCCGAGGTCCCGTCGTACATCCAGGTCTACTTCGGCGTGCCGGACTGCGACGAGGCGGTGTCGAAGACGCAGAAGCACGGTGGGAAGCTGCACTTCGGCCCGATGGACAGCCCGTTCGGCCGGTTCGCGGCGGTCACCGACCCGCAGGGCGCCGCGTTCGCCGTGATCGACATGTCGACAACAGTGGGTGAGATGCCGAGCTTCGGCTGAGGCGGTCCCGGGCTCCCGCGGAATTCTTTGCGCGCGGCCTGTCACATCGGTGCGGTGGGGCGGGTCAGTGGAGTGAAGCAGGCGGGAAAGCGACCGGAGCCAGTCCGCACCGGCGCCCGCCCGAGGGGAGCGTCGGATGTCCACCACCGCTGTTGTTTTCGCCCTGGTCGGCGCGTTCATGGTCGGGTTCTCGGCCGCTTCGGTCTTCCTCGGGGCCAAGTGGGTCGTCGAGCCGCTGGCCGAGTACGGGGTTCCGCGCTCGTGGTGGACCTGGCTCGGCGTGGCGAAGGCGGCCGGGGCGGCGGGCCTGGTGGCGGGCCTCTTCGTACCGGCGGTCGGCATCGCCGCGGCGATCGGGATCGCCCTGTACTTCGCGGGAGCCGTGATCACGGTGCTGAGGGCGAAGTCCTACGCCCACGTCGCCTTCCCGGTGATCTACGCGGCCCCCGCGGTCGTCACCCTGGCCCTCGGCCTCAACGGCTGAGAGCCACTCGGGGACGGATGGGGCGGAGAACGTAGAAGGGCCCCGCTGCAAGCAGCGGGGCCCTTCTACAACGTGCCCGGTGAGGCACTGGCGGAGGATACGAGATTCGAACTCGTGAGGGGTTGCCCCCAACACGCTTTCCAAGCGTGCGCCCTAGGCCACTAGGCGAATCCTCCGCCGCAAACAATACAAGACGTTGAGGGGTGCTCGCGAACGTGATCGTCGGGCGGAGGGCTGGTCGGGGTCCGGCTCGATTCCGGGGGCTTCCATCCGCTAGGGTGGGGCCAGCCCCTCACGTGGCGCTATCTCACCCAACTCCCCCAGGGCCGGAAGGCAGCAAGGGTAAGTGGGCTCTGGCGGGTGCGTGGGGGGCGCTTTGCGTTCCGGGGGCCCTTCGGGGTGATCGGCGGGCCGCTGATGTCGGTGGGCCCGGATAACCTCGTATACGTGTCGTCCCTTGCGCTGTACCGCCGCTATCGCCCCGAGTCGTTCGCCGAGGTCATCGGGCAGGAGCATGTCACTGCACCGCTGATGCAGGCCCTGCGGAACAACCGGGTCAATCACGCGTACCTGTTCAGCGGGCCGCGCGGGTGCGGCAAGACCACCAGCGCGCGCATCCTCGCCCGGTGTCTGAACTGTGAGCAGGGTCCCACTCCCACCCCCTGCGGGGAGTGCCAGTCCTGCCGGGACCTGGCCAGGAACGGGCCGGGGTCCATCGACGTCATCGAGATCGACGCCGCCTCGCACGGTGGTGTGGACGACGCCCGTGACCTGCGCGAGAAGGCATTCTTCGGGCCGGCGTCCAGCCGCTACAAGATCTACATCATCGACGAGGCGCACATGGTCACCTCGGCGGGCTTCAACGCCCTGCTGAAGGTGGTCGAGGAGCCGCCGGAGCACCTCAAGTTCATCTTCGCCACCACGGAGCCGGAGAAGGTGATCGGGACCATCCGGTCCAGGACGCACCACTACCCCTTCCGGCTCGTGCCCCCCGGCACCCTGCGGGACTACCTGGGCGAGGTCTGCGGGCGCGAGGGCGCCAAGGTCGAGGACGGCGTGCTGCCGCTCGTCGTGCGCGCGGGCGCCGGGTCCGTGCGTGACTCGATGTCCGTCATGGACCAGCTGCTCGCCGGCGCCGCCGACGACGGTGTGACGTATGCCATGGCCACCTCGCTGCTCGGCTACACCGACGGTTCGCTGCTCGACTCCGTCGTCGACGCCTTCGCGGCGGGGGACGGCGCTGCCGCGTTCGAGGTCGTCGACCGGGTCGTCGAGGGCGGGAACGACCCGCGCCGGTTCGTCGCCGACCTGCTGGAGCGGCTGCGCGACCTGGTGATCCTGGCCGCCGTGCCGGACGCCGGGGAGAAGGGGCTGATCGACGCCCCCGCCGATGTCGTGGAGCGGATGCAGGCCCAGGCGTCCGTGTTCGGGGCGGCCGAGCTGTCGCGCGCCGCCGATCTGGTCAACTCCGGGCTCACCGAGATGCGGGGCGCGACCTCGCCGCGGCTGCAGCTGGAGCTGATCTGCGCCCGGGTGCTGCTGCCCGCCGCCTTCGACGACGAGCGCTCCTTCCAGGCCCGGCTCGACCGGCTGGAGCGGGGCGGGGCCGCCGTCTTCGCCGCGCCCGCCGCGGGTCCGGCCCTCGGGTACGTGCCGGGACCCGAGGCGCATCCCATGGCGCCCGCCGGCCCGGGTGGGGGTGTCGCCGCCGTGCGTGCCGCCGCCCCGGTGCAGGCTCCCGCCACGCCGCAGGCCCCTGTGCAGGCTCCCCAGCCGGTTCAGGCCACCCCCGCCCCCGCTGCTGCCCCCGCCCCTGCTGCTGCCCCGGCCCCTGCGCCCGGCGCCTGGCCCGGAGCCGCGCAGCCCGGGAGCGGCGCCCCCGGCGCGTGGCCGGGAGCCGCGGCCCCGGCCGCCCCCGCCGCCGGTGCCTGGCCCACCGCGGCCGCCTCGGCGCCCGCACCCGCCCCCGTCGCCCCGGCCGCGGCAGCCCCCGCTCCGGCCGCCCCGGCCGCCGCCCCCTCCCCCGGCATGGCCGCCGGAGCCGGGCAGGTGCAGGCGATGTGGCCCGGCGTGCTGGAGGCCGTCAAGAACCGTCGCCGCTTCACCTGGATCCTGCTCAGCCAGAACGCCCAGGTCACCGGCTTCGACGGGACCACCCTCCAGCTGGGCTTCCCCAATGCCGGGGCCCGCGACAACTTCGCCAGCAGCGGCAGCGAGGACGTGCTCAAGGCCGTCCTGGCCGAGCAGTTCCAGGTCAACTGGAAGATCGACGCCGTCGTCGGCGGCGGCGGGTCCCCGGCTCCGCTCCAGACCTCCTCGTACGGCGCCCCGGCCGCCGCGCCCGCCCCCGCCCACAGCCCGCCGCCCCCGGCGCAGCAGCAGGGCTCCGCCCCGCAGGCCCCGGCCGCCCCGCAGTACGCGCCGCAGCAGCAGCCGCCCCAGCAGTCGGCTCCCGCCCCGCAGCCCCCCGTACAGCAGGCGCCCCCGCCGGTCGCTCCCGAGGACGACTTCGCGGAGGAGGACGATCCCGACCTCGTCGAGAGCGCCCTGACCGGACACGACCTGATCGTGCGCGAGCTCGGAGCCACCGTTGTGGAGGAATACACAAATGAGTAGCCGGTCCTGATTGGGTGGCCGCACGAAGCCGACCGCGCCGTCCGGGCTAGGCTGAGCAGCGTGAAGGTCCTCGTCATCGGCGGCGGCGCCCGCGAACATGCCCTGTGCCGCTCTCTGTCCCTCGACCCCGCCGTCTCCGCCCTGTACTGCGCTCCCGGCAACGCCGGTATCGCCGACGTGGCCACGCTGCGCCCGGTCGACGCCCTCGACGGCGACGCCGTCGCCGCTCTCGCCACCGAACTCGGCTCCGACCTGGTCGTCGTCGGCCCCGAGGCCCCGCTGGTCGCCGGCGTCGCCGACGCCGTGCGCGCCGCCGGGATCCCCGTCTTCGGCCCGTCCGCCGAGGCGGCGCAGCTCGAAGGCTCCAAGGCCTTCGCGAAGGACGTGATGGCCGCGGCCGGGGTCCCGACCGCGCGCAGCTACGTCTGCACCACCCCCGAAGAGGTGGACGAGGCCCTCGACGCCTTCGGCGCCCCGTACGTCGTCAAGGACGACGGCCTCGCGGCCGGCAAGGGCGTCGTGGTCACCGACGACCTGGCCGTCGCCCGCGCGCACGCGCTCGGCTGCGACCGCGTGGTCATCGAGGAGTACCTCGACGGTCCCGAGGTCTCCCTCTTCGCCATCACCGACGGCGTCACCGTGGTCCCGCTCCAGCCGGCGCAGGACTTCAAGCGCGCCCTGGACGGCGACGAGGGCCCCAACACCGGTGGCATGGGCGCGTACTCCCCGCTGCCCTGGGCCGACCCGAAGCTGGTCGACGAGGTCATGGAGCTGGTCCTCCAGCCGACCGTCGACGAGCTCCGCCGCCGCGGCACCCCCTTCTCCGGGCTGCTCTACGCGGGCCTCGCGATCACCGGCCGCGGTACCCGGGTCATCGAGTTCAACGCCCGCTTCGGCGACCCCGAGACCCAGGTGGTCCTGGCCCGGCTGCGCACCCCGCTCGCGGGCGTCCTGCTGAACGCAGCCAACGGCACCCTGGACGCGCTGCCCCCGCTCGTCTGGCGCGACGACGCGGCCGTCACGGTGGTCATCGCCTCCCACAACTACCCCGAGACCCCCCGCACCGGGGACCCGATCGAGGGCCTGATCGAGGTGGCCGCCGAGGACGAGCCCGATGCCTACGTGCTGCACGCCGGTACCCGGCGCGAGGGCAACACGGTGGTCAGCGCGGGCGGCCGCGTGCTGTCGGTGACGGCGACCGGTTCTGATCTGGCGCAGGCCCGCGCCAAGGCGTATAAGGCGGTGGCGCGGATCCGTCTCGACGGTTCGCAGCACCGTACGGACATCGCGGCCAAGGCGGCCGAGGGCCGCTGACCAGCGGCTCCACAGACCCGCGGGCCCGGTGCGCACCT